>JAFYLF010000112.1 GCA_017537195.1 Clostridia bacterium | reverse complement strand
CTTTTTCGCAAAAAATAAAACGGGTTAATATTTATAATTTTAGTGAGGTATATATTCTATGAGGTTTGATTGGAAAACCTGTTTTAAAATTGGAGTAAGTGCGTTTTTGCTTTATCTGTGCATAACCTATTGGCCAAGTGTAGGCGGTTTTATTTCAAAACTTTTTGGTGCCGCTTCACCTTTGTTTATAGGCTTCTCCATTGCTTACGTTATAAATATAGTTATGACAAGGTATGAGAAAATCTTTTTCAAAAAAGCAAAAAAACCTTTAGCCCAAAAAATACGAAGACCTGTTTGTATAGCACTTGCATTTATAACTGTTGCGGCAATAATCGCATTGGTTGTT
Organism: Clostridia bacterium; assembly: GCA_017537195.1. Classification (GTDB taxonomy): domain Bacteria; phylum Bacillota; class Clostridia; order Oscillospirales; family Acutalibacteraceae; genus UBA737. Next base: position 1,235 of record JAFYLF010000112.1, on the reverse strand, counting down.
GGTCTTGTTGTTCCGCAACTGGTTTCGGCGGTTCAGTTGATTATATCGTTGATTCCCGGTGTAGCAAATAACGTAATTTCAATGCTTTCAAACGTTGAATGGATTTCTGATGAATTGCTAAGTTCTCTTTCCGCTATTGATTGGAAATCGGGAATTTCTCAGATAATTGGTACGCTTACTTCAGGTATCGGCGGAGTTGTAAACGTTGTTATAACTACCGTAACGTCTGTTTTTTCGGGAATCGTCACTGCAATACTGAGCATAATTTTTGCAGTGTATCTTCTTGCTGCAAAGGATACGCTTTTAAATCAGTGTAACCGTATTTCAAAGAGTTATATGAATGAGAGCGTTTATCAAAAGCTTAAATATGTTTTGTCCGTTATGAATCAAAGCTTTCGCAGATATATCGTTGGTCAATGCACAGAGGCCTTGATTTTAGGAATTCTTTGTCTTGGCGGAATGTTATTGTTCAGATTTCCATACGCTCCAATGATTAGCGCTCTTGTGGCATTTACGGCATTGATTCCCGTGGCAGGCGCTTATATTGGTGCAGGTGTAGGCGCACTTATGATACTTACCGTTTCTCCGATAAAGGCGCTCATCTTCCTTATCTTTATAATAGTTCTTCAACAGTTGGAAGGAAATCTCATATATCCGAAGGTTGTGGGTTCATCTATCGGTATGCCGGGAATATGGGTTCTTGCGGCAGTAACTTTGGGCGGTGGAATATTTGGTGTCTTAGGTATGCTTTTGGGCGTTCCGCTTGCCGCTACGTTATATAATATCATAAAAAATGATATGAAAAAAAGGGAACGAAGTTCTTTAAAAGAATAGTTTTGTCAAAATTTAAACTCCTTCATACTATGGTATGAAGGAGTGTTTTTTTATGAGCGAAAAGACAATAGAGGAATACAGAAAAGAAATGCTGAAAATGCATCAAAAAGCCAAACCTGCAGTAGCTCAACCGCTTCCCTTTATAGGTGACCCTGAGGATACGGGGCGAGGAACGGTAATAATAGTAGTGACTTCCAATAGAGGTGCGCTTCCTGTTTCCGGCGCAATTGTTACCGTGTCAAGGGCGCAGGATAATACCGTTATTGCAACAATGCGTACTAATGAAAACGGACAGACAACGCCTCTTAGCCTGTCGGCACCGAAAAGAATGCTTTCCGAGTCACCGTCAACAACAAACGAAAGACCTTTTTCTCTTTACAACATAACGGTGTCAGCAGATG
>JAFYLF010000111.1 GCA_017537195.1 Clostridia bacterium | reverse complement strand
TCTAATTGAATATTTTCAAAGCGTTTTTTTAAAAATTCGAGCTGTTTTGCTCCCATTTCGCTTATGTCAAAATCGCTGACACCTTGGAAAAGTCGGTTAAGATTTCCGTAAGCCTCGCAATGTCTTACCAAGTAAATTATTGTCAAAATTATCACCAAAATTATCATATCACAATAAACTGAAAATAGCAAGATATTTAACATTTTCACTATTTTTTACATATATTAAATTTTTAAAAAATGTGCAAAATATTAAAGGGTGATTTTTTGAAGATTATGAATAAGATTATTAAAGCCTTGTTTTTCGGGCTTTTAATTTCAAATATTTTAATATTTTCGGCGGTTATATATCTTGATAATAGTATTGACAGCGAATTTAAAATTAAAAGCGGTGAAGCGCTTAATATAAGCTCAGCGGTGCCCATAACTGCCGAATATAATGGTGCTAAACTCTCACGGGTTAGTGGTAATTACCGAGTGGGTGAAGAATTCGAGGTTGACCTTAAAGCTTTTGGAATAATACCGATTTCCACAGCCAAAGTAGAAGTAATTGACGAGCTTCAGGTGGCGGTATTAGGTACACCTTTTGGTATGAAAATTTATACAGACGGTGTGCTTGTGAGTGATATGACAGAAGTTGCAACACAAAACGGAAATAAAAACCCAGCCAAAGAAGCGGGGATTAAGGCTGGGGATTATATAGTTTCGGTCAACGGTAAAAAGGTTTATACAAATGAGGATTTGGGATATATCGTCGAAAATTCAAACGGAGAAAAAATGCGGTTTGAAGTGACAAGGGGAAATAGTAAAATATATTTTAATTTTTCAGCAGTAAAAGAAAAAGGGACTGAGCAATATAAAATAGGTATATGGGTAAAAGATAGCTCGGCAGGTATCGGTACTCTTACATTTTACAGCCCGTCAACAAATCTTTTGTGCGGACTCGGTCACGGGATTTGTGATGACGCAAGTAAAAAACTTTTGAAAATCAATTCTGGCGAGATTGTTTCAGCACAAATTATATCGGTTGAAAAAGGGAAAATGGGCGCCGCAGGACAGCTTAAAGGAAGATTTAATTTTGAAACTCTCGGCGATATAAGACTCAACTGTGAACGTGGTGTTTATTCTGAATTTAAGGCTAATCTTAAATTCTCGGATCTTACCGAAATTGCATTAAAGCAAGAGGTTAAAGAGGGGAAAGCCGAAATTTTGTGTACTGTAGAGGGTGAAGCACCAAAGACATATTCCTGCGAGATAGAAATTCGCAATTCTAACTATAATTCCTCAACACAAAATATGCTTGTAACTGTGACTGATAAGGAACTTTTAGAAAAAACAGGCGGTATTGTTCAAGGAATGTCGGGCAGCCCTTTAATTCAGAATGGTAAGTTGATTGGAGCCGTCACGCATGTATTAGTCGATGACCCAACTAAGGGTTACGCGATATTTGCTGAAAATATGTTAGAAACGGCACAATTGGTTTCTGAACAACAACTAAAAGAAGCGTCGTAAAACCAATAGAGCAGGTCTGCTTTGACCTGCTCTATTGCTATATGAGATTATCTTTATAACTGCTTGGGGAATAACCGGTGATTTTTTTAAACTGTTTGCTGAAATGGTATTCGTCATAAAAGCCTAAGTTATAAGCGATATTTTTTAGCGACATTTCAGGGAATATTTTGAAATATGAAATAGCTTGTTCAATCTTATAATTTAGCATATATTGATGAATAGTTGTGTTATAAGTTTTTTTGAATTTTGTTTCAGCAGTTTTTACAGAAACATTGGCCATCTTGGCAAGCTCGGAATTGCTAAAAAACTTTTCGGGGTTTTGTTGTATCAGGTTTTGAATTTTTTTGACCGTGGTAGAGAGATTTGAATTTTGATTTATTGATGCAAGTTCGTTAATCAAAAGATCAAAAAGAATGGCGGATTTTTTCTCGTTTCCTGAAAGCTTGGCGGAGACTATATCATAAAAAATCTTTTTGATTACGTTATTATTGCCAACGAAACTCAAACTGTTTAACACGGCGTTATTAGAATTTGGTATAAAACAGTTGAATTCATCGTCATCAGTACTTGTAACGTGAAAATACATTGTTTTTGTGTTGGGCTTTGAAAGAGAAACACCGTAGTGCGTTTGACCTCCGCTTAAAATCAAGACAGTGTCTTTTTTAAGGGTGTAGGTTTCGGAACATTGACCTATTTTCCATTCTCCATCTAGGAGATAAATAAAGTCGTGATCCTGCATTTTTCGCTTGGGATGAATAAAAGGTTTGTTGTAAAAATTGATGTTGGCTTCGGTTATTTTTCGTCGAGCATCCGTATTAAAACTAATTTTCATCAGAAATGCACCTCACAAATTTTCTTTATTTTACATCTTAATTTACCTTTTGTCAATTTCTTTTTATGTATATATATGATAATATAAAAAACAAAAAGGACGTTTTATATGAGAATATTCGGCAAGGGCTTCAACTTTTCACAAGATGGTCCCGGCAACCGTTTGGTCTATCATCTTTCGGGGTGTAATATGCATTGTCCGTGGTGTTCAAACGCAGACGGCTTATCCGCTAATGCCGGGAAAGAGTATAGCACAAAAGAAATTTTAAGTGAGTGTATCAGTTGTAAAGCAATGTTTTTTTCGGGTGGTGGTGTAACTTTTACAGGCGGCGAGGCAACTTTACAACACGATGAACTTTTATTATTGCTTCAAAAACTTAAAAATGTTGGAATTAACACTGCTTTAGAGACTAACGGAACTTCCCAATATCTTTTTGAACTATTGGATTTTGTCGATTATCTAATAATGGATTTCAAACATTATGACGGTGAAATCCTCAAAGAATATACGGGGATAGGTATTGAACAGATAAAGAAAAATTATGAGAATAATTGTAATTCCGGTCGGCAACAGCATATAAGAATTCCTCTTATAAACGGTGTTAATACCGATCTGCCACATAAATTTGCCGAGTATTTTTCTTCGTTTGATACAAGTAATACCGTTTTTGAGTTTTTGCCCTATCACGAGTACGGCAAAGAAAAGTGGAAAGGTAACTATAAAATACAAAATGGTTTTATTACGCAAGATGTTTTGGAGCAATTTAAGAATACTTTTAAAAAATACGGTTTAACAATTACAACCACATAAAAGGGGTGTCATTATGAAAAAAATTTATAAAAAAGGCGAGTTGATTTCAAAGGCAAAAGCGTTATATTTAGAAGAGCGCAATATCAAAAGATTAGACGGTTGGTTTATTGCTAAAGAGATAGAAATGAAGTCTGATTCTAAATATTCTGATTGCAGTGATGAGATTAAAAAAGCAAAACTTTTATGCGATGTTCTGAGCGAAATTCCAATTAGCTTAAGCGATAATGCAGTTTTTGTCGGAACACAGCGCGATGCTTTTGCAATGAGCTATGCTTTAATAAATCCCTCTTTTACCGTAGAGGGATTTTCGGGTTATTGCGACCCTATGGCTATATATAACGATATTGAACCTAACGAGGAATTTACCGCCGAAAGAATTGACAAGGTGAGAAATTTCACTGCCGAGACGAAAATGGTTAAAATGCTTGATGAAACCTATAGCGCGGCAGAAAACTATACTAAAGAAGTTATCTTCTTTGTGGAACAGGTTACAGGTCATATTATTCCTGATTTCAGATATGCATTAAAACACGGAATAGATAATTTAATAGCAGAAGCAGAAAGTAAAGATGAAGATTTTTATAAAGCTTTATCTATTGCGCTTGGTGGAATAAAGATTCTTATAAGCAGATATCTTGAACTGATTTCCAAGCAAAAGAAAACCTGCTCTGACAAACGAAAAGTCGAATTGGAAAAGCTTGAGAATTGCCTTAATAATATAAACGGCGGTGGAGCATCCGATTTATATGAAGCGCTGCAGCTTTATATTTTACTTTGGGAAATTATGTGTCTTGAGCAAGCTCCAAACCCGTATGCTTTTTCTATTGGAAATGCCGACAGAATTTTTGAGCCTTACAGAAAAGAGATGAGTCGAGAAGAAGCGGCGGAGCTTTTCTGCCATTTTCTTGTATTTTATAATGTGGGGACTCGAAGCTGGGCGATTTCACAGAACGTTCTTATTGGCGGCAGAGATGAAAATGGCGTGGATATGACAAATACCATGAGCTATGCCATAATGGATGCTTATTTTGAAATGAATTTGCCTCAACCAATTCTTTCTGTAAAATTACATAAAAATACGCCGGTTAATTTATATAAAGAAATGGGCAAATTCTTTTTCACTCCGGGCGTTTTAACCCCTTCGTTGTTTAACGATGATTCGCTATTTTCAATTTTAAAAAATAATGGTGTTGATATTACTGATATCCCTGATTGTAGTATTGCGGGTTGTCAGGAACCGCTTATAATGGGTAAGGATAACGGAAATACAACCAACAGTTGGCTCAATTTGCCCAAGGTTTTAGAAATGGTTTTATTAGGCGGTAAATCTGCCATTACCGGCGAACAGCTAATGCAGACAGAGCCTTATGAGCTTAATAATGTACGCGAAGCATTTTATAAAACACTAGATAAAGTTCTTGATAAAATGGTTACGGCGGCAAACGGTGCTTCTGTCGCTTTGTCCGAACTAAAGGTGCCGTTTCTAAGCTGTTTTATGGGCGGTCTTGAGCATGGTGCGGATATGCGAGATACCGAAAAACAGGGTACTAAATATAATGGAAGCGGTTGTCTTATTCACGGTCTTACCGTTTTGGCTGACTCATTCGTTGCCATTGATGAGTTTTTGAAAAAAAATCCTAATGGTCAAAACACACTTATCAGTGCCATTAAAAATAATTTTGAGGGATATGAGGAAATTCGCGAATTCTTGCTCTCTTGCCCGAAATTCGGTAATAATATTGCGGTAGTTGATAATGAAGCCGCCGAGATAGCAAGTCGTGTAAGCGATATGTTAAAATCCAAAAAGAATTATCTTGGAAACAGCTTTAGACCCGATTTTTCCAGTCCGTCAACCCACTTAACATACGGTTATTGGGTAGGTGCAACTCCTGACGGCCGCAAGAGCCGAGATATGCTCGGGTACGGCGTTGATCCGCTTTACGGTGAAGCATCAAACGGCCTTGGCTTTAGAATGCTTTCAAATATGAAGTTGCCGTTTGAGAAATTCAGCGGCGGATATGCTTCTCATATAGGTGTTGACCCTAAGTTCTTTAATGGCGACGACTTGGAAAATAAAGGCATACAGTTTTATCAAAATATTATTAAGCCGTTATTTTTCAATGAACTTTGTCAAGGTGTTTCGCCTTTCTATCTATATGTGAATGTTACTACTCCCGAAACGCTTAGAAAGGTTCTTGACAATCCGCAAAAATATGCCCCAAGCGGTGTTTATATTATGAGAATTCATGGAACTTTTGTAAACTTCCTTGATTTATCTCCCGAAATTCAGCAGGATATTATTACAAGACTTGACTTAAAATCTTCGACAATTGGTTGTTAGGAGGGGGCCAAATGTTTGACAGTCCTATTTTCTTCCACAAAAACAGAGTGGGAAGGGTGTACATCGGCGGAAAACTTTTTTCTGCCTTCTTTGGTGATGATTCAGCGGATTCTTATGAGCCGGAAGAGTGGATAGCTTCTAATGTTAGTGCGCTCAATAAAAATCCCAAAACAGAAAAAGAAGGTGTTTCAAAAGTTGTAAACAGCGACCTGTATTTTGATGAGCTTGTTGAAAAATACCCCCAAGAACTTTTAGGTAGCCATAAAAAACTGCGTATTCTTGTAAAAGTATTAGATAGCGCAATAAGGTTGCCTGCGCAAGCTCACCCTGATAAAGAGTTTTCAAGAAAATATTTTAATTCTGAATACGGCAAAACAGAATGTTGGATAGTTTTGGACACAAGACCAGATGCAAAGATTTATTTTGGTTTTAAAAACGGCGTTACTTTATCTGAATTTGAAAAGGCAATTGATGACAGTGAACGTGATAAGGATGCTATGGAGCGTCTTATGTTAGAGATCAAGCCTGAAAAAAACGGTGTTTATCTTGTTCCCGCTAAAACAGTTCACGCTATTGGTAAGGGTTGCCTTATTCTTGAAATACAGGAGCCTACCGATTTCACCATTCAACCGGAGCGTTATTGCGGAGAGTATAAACTATCAGACAAAGAAATGTATTTAGGGCTTACTCGCACGCAAGCTGTGGAATGCTTTGACTTTGCCAAAGCTCCCAATGCAAAAATAGAGCCTGTTGTTATTGAGGATACTGCTTCAATAAAAACGGAAAGTCTTATTTGTAAAAAAAATACCGACTGTTTTGTTGTTAACCGTATTACCCTTTCCGGTGGCAAAAAGATACTTAATATAGAAGATAGTTATGCTATTTATATTGTTACAAACGGTGAGGGTATTCTTTCGGGAAATAATTATAGTAAAACCATCACCAAGGGAGATTACTTCTTTATGCCTGCTTGCCTTATGGGAAAGTTTTCGGTTAGCGGTAACGTTGAATTGGTTGAATGCTATTAAAAAGAGGGATTATATGAAGGCAATAGGTATTGATATTGGTACAACAAGTATTTGCGGTGTAGTTATTGATATTAAAACGGGTGAACTTATAAAATCTGTTACAAAAGATAGTAACGCCTTTATAAGTGGTGTTGCCGACTTTGAAAAAATACAGTCGGTTTAAAAAATTATAGCTATTTCAGCTGAAATTTTATATAGCTTGATTACAGATAATATTGCAGTTATCGGCGTTACGGGACAGATGCACGGAATTGTTTATGTAGACAAAGAAGGTAATGCGGTAAGTCCTTTATATACATGGCAAGATGGCAGGGGTAATCTGCCTTTTGGGGATACTACCTATGCCGAATTTTTAGGCAGTAGCACAGGCTATGGCAATGTAACCGATTTTTATAACAGACAAAACGGTTTGGTTCCTGATGACTCTGTGGGTTTTTGCACAATTCACGATTATTTTGTTATGCGTTTATGCACTCTTAAAAAACCGCAGATACACATTACTGATGCCGCAAGCTTTGGTTCCTTTGATTTGAAGGAAAAACGGTTCACTTGCGAAAACAAAACAGATTTTGTTGATGGCTACAAAATAGCAGGGAAGTATAAAAATATACCTGTCAGTGTTGCTATCGGTGATAATCAAGCCAGTGTTTTGTCAAGTCTTTCCGGTCAAGACGAACTCCTTATAAATGTAGGCACAGGAAGTCAGGTGTCGATTGTGTGTGATGATATCATAACTGCACAAACAATTGAAACGAGACCTTTTTTTGAGGAGAAATATCTTGCAGTAGGTGCGGCACTTTGCGGAGGCAGAGCATATGCTGTACTTAAAGATTTTTTCAAATCGGTGTTATCAAGCGTTACAGAGGTAGATGATAAAACGGTATATAACCTTATGAGTACATTCTTTGAAGAAAAAGGCGAGGCTTTGGCGGTTGATACCCGTTTTGCAGGTACCAGATCAGATAGAACAGTTCGTGGCAGTATTCATAATATTTCTGTCGGGAACTTTACACCTGCGGCACTTACAAAAGGTGTGCTTGAGGGTATAATAAACGAGCTTTACGATATGTATAAGTCGATGGGTGTGAATATAAAAGGTGTTGTCGGTTCGGGTAACGGAATTCGCAAGAACAAAGCGCTCATCAATGCCGCCGAAAAAAGCTTCGGTTATAAATTGAAAATTCCTTGTCACACCGAGGAGGCGGCTTTTGGCGCAGCTTTGTACGGGATAATTTCTGCGGATTATTATAAAAATATGAGCGAAGCTAGAAGGCTGATTAAGTTTATATAGTTGATTGATGTTGGTTCTATATTGACACACTCGTGAGCGGTAGTCCCATTATCCAAAACGGAAAGCTCATCGGCGCCGTAACCCACGTCCTCGTCGACGACCCAACAAAAGGCTACGCCATATTCGCAGAGAATATGCTCGAAACAGCGCAAGGTGTTGCAGAAGAAAAATTAATAGACGCATCATAAACGAAAAGAGGCAGTGCTAACTGCCTCTTTTTATGTGTTAAAGTATTGTTTTTTGTATTCTTTCAAGGAAACACCTGTATGATATTTAAAGAATTTTCGCAAAAGTTCCGCCGATTCAAATCCGAGTTTTTGAGCAATATCTTGAGACGAACTATTTGAAAATTTAATAAATTGTTTGATTGCCGAAATCCGTGCCTCCGCTATCATTTTACTTAAACATTTGTTACTGTATTTTTTTACAGTACGATTCAAATGCGCAACAGTACATCCCATTGCTTCAGCAGTATATTCAGCTGTGATAGGGCGGAACACATTTTGTTCTATCCATTCATGACATTTTTGATAAAGGGCCAATTCCCCCGAATATGAATTACAAAGAATATTGAGTGTATTCAAAATATTCAGGAGCAATCCTTCGTTTACACCTGGTAGATTATCGTAGAAAGAATGGTTGCGGTATATTTGGTTAAACAATTCTTGTGTGTCTAACGGAGACTTTATTACATAAGATTTTTTCGAGGATAGAATGAACTTTTCGGAATAATTAAAAACGATTTCAAATAGCTCTGTAGGTTTTGTTGCAAGGAAATTAAAACCGGAATATTTGGGAACATATATAATATTACCGCTTTCTATTATTTCGTTTTCAGATTCTATAGAACCTGAAGATACCAAAAACAGAGCATCGTTCTCCGTTAAATTCGTATGATAAACGAACGAGTTTTCCAAATGGAGTTTTTGTAATCTTAGAATAGTCAGTGAGGTTTGCTTTGGTTCTCTTTCGCCGGAAATATATTTTTTGTTGCTAACTATGTATAACATATCGTATTTTTTCCTGTTTTATAAATATTTTTCTCTATCAAAAATAAATTAAGTATGTTATAATCATAACATAAATTAATAGTTTTTTCAAGTATAGGGTGGTTTTGAAAATGAAAATTGAGATTAAAAATAAATATTTAATTTTTCCTGTAAATACTTTGTCTACAAAAAAGACTTTGACCTTTAAAAGAAATTGTGAAACCGTATACCAAATTAATATTAAGTTGGATAACTGTAATCCTAATTTTTATGCTTATATTGATGTGTCAAGATTTATTGGACAAACAATGGACATCCTCGTTTCACCCGATATGAAGCTTGAATTTCGTGAGGCAGATGAAATGAAAATTGATAACCTGTATCACGAGCCTATGCGTCCGCAAGTTCATTTTACAACAAAAAACGGTTGGATTAATGATCCTAACGGTCTTGTATATATTGATGGAATATACCATATGTTTTATCAATATAACCCTACTGAACCTAATTGGGATAATATGCATTGGGGGCACGCTGTAAGTAGCGATTTAATTCATTGGGAAGAAAAAGATGTCGCACTTTTTCCTGATGAGAGGGGAGGCATGTTCTCGGGAAGCGCCATCTTGGACGATAAAAATCTCCTTGGCAAAAATGATGGGAACAAAAAATCTACATTACTGTTTTATACAACAACGACACCTTTTTGTCAGCATATATCTTATTCAACCGACAATTTTGAAACGATTGAACGGTATATTGACAAACCAGTAGTGCCTCATATTAAAGGGGAGAACCGTGATCCAAAGGTTGTGTTCTGCGATGAACTTAACTGTTATATCATGGTGCTCTATTTGGATGAAGACATATATTATATTTTTAGATCAGATGATTTGATAAACTGGGAAGAATTGCAGCGTATACATCTGGTTGGAGATAACGAATGTCCGGATATTTTCCCTATTTATGACGGTGAAGGTGCTCGCAAATGGGTTATCGTCGGCGCTCACGACAAATATTTGGTAGGTAGCTTTGAAAATGGAAAATTTGTATCCGAGCAATCGGTGTTATCGCTCCATTACGGAACTTCCGGTTATGCGGGACAATCCTTCAGCAATTTACCAAATAACAGAATTGTAAGAATGGTTTGGGACAGATGGGAGTTACCGCCTTTTAATTTTAATGGTCAAATGGGTATCCCGATGGAAATGTCGCTCTGTAAATATGATGGGTGCTATTATCTTCAAGCGAATCCTGTTGAAGAAATTAAAGGTATTTATAAAAACACAAAAACATATAGCGGTGTTTTTATTACCCCTGAAGCAACATTTAATGAAACGTTGGAAAGCACAGCACAATTGGTGAAGATTAAAGGCGAAAGTCTTGAAAGCGGAGAAATGACCGTCAGCCTATTTGGAAGAAGCATTGGTTTTGATTTTGCAAACAACAAAATGAATATTGGTAATTGTACGGCGCCAATCTCTTTGACACGTAGCGGATTGGACATCACAATCCTTGTGGATCGGTGCAGTATTGAAGTGTTTGCCGATGGTGGAAAAATATTTGTGTCCTGTTTGAACAATGATACAGTAAGTGATTTTAACATTCCTTATTTAACCATTCAGGCGGACAGAAAAATCACATTAGAAAACGTAGAAATAAATTCGTTGGATTCTATATGGGGTTAATAGGATGAAAGTTTTATCATTTGGTGAAATACTTTGGGATATCTATCCCGGTAAAAAATATATAGGCGGTGCGCCGTTTAATTTTGCAGCTCACCTTGCAAAGCACGGTGAAGAGGCGTATATGCTATCTTGCTTGGGAAATGATGACTTGGGAGAAGAAGCGTTATTGCGCCTTAAAGAATTTGGTGTTTTAACTGATTGTATTTCTCGCTCCGCTGTAAGGCAAACCGGTCAATGCTTGGTAACGCTTGATGAAAATGCGGTTCCGTCCTATGATTTAAAACAGGATGTTGCATACGATTATATTGATTGTGATAATCTTAATAAAGAATTTGATGTGTTATATTTCGGCACTTTAGCTTTGCGCAACAAATATAATTTGGATTCTCTTTGTAAACTTTTAAAGAGACAAAAATTTAAAGAAGTTTTTGTTGATGTTAATATACGAGCTCCGTTCTATAGCTACGAATCAGTTGCTTTTTGCATAACAAATGCAACCATATTAAAGGTGAGCTCTGAAGAATTACCGATTATTGCAGATTTACTGTCAATAGACAGCACTATTGGATATAAAGAATTTGCAAGGTTGCTTAAAGAGAGATATTCGAACTTAAGGATAATCGTTATAACTTTAGGTGCTGACGGTGCATATTGCTATGATTGTAGGAAAGATAAAGAATATAGCTGTGAATCGCAAAAAGTTGAGGTGGATTCAACTGTCGGAGCGGGCGATAGCTTTTCTGCCGCTTTCTTGTATCAGTATTCTCGAAAAAAAGACATCCAATTTTCTTTAGATTACGCCTCAAAGATTGCCGGATATGTAGTTTCAAAATATGACGCTGTTCCGGATTATAGTATACATAATTTTATTTAAACGAACAACGAATATTAAGACGAAGGTTCATAAACGAAACCGTTGCAGAATTTACTGCAGCGGTTTTTGTATATGTTTAAAATCAGATAAAAGAAATTATAAAACAGATAAACAATACTCATTGTAATAGAAGTTACGCCATGCTAAAATAATAGTAGCAAAGGAGATGCAACTATGGAACATATTACAGTTGGAAGAAAATTTAACGAGGGAAAGGTTGCTTTTGTGGAATGCGTGAAAAATGGTCCGCTTGATAAAATCGACATTGAAAATAAATATTTTCTTTTGATTATTCTTGCTAAAGGAAAATTGGAATTTGAGGTTGGTGGAGTAAAAATAATTGCCACCGCACCATCATTTTTATGTTTTGGCGAGTCGGAAAATCCTATTTTTGTTTCTAAATCAAAAGCCCACTACACCTGCGTGTATTTCCATCCAAAATTCCTAAATATCAATATGACTTTTGATTTGTTGCGTTCTAAAAAGTACGGTGATATTGCCACTACCCACGATATGTTTATGTTAAAGCCTTTTATTGATAAAGCGTATGTTATTCCGATTGCCGAGACACAGGTGGAAAAAATTGAACAGTCTGCCGATTATATGATAAAGGAATTGAAAGAACAGCGAGATTGGTATTGGTCTTGTCGTGGCCGTTCCTATTTTATGGAAATTATTATTGCATTGGAGCGTATGTACGGTCTTATCGGTTATGGAATGACGCACCAAAAATCCGACAATACACCAATTATAAAAAATCCAAAGCTTCGTGATGCAGTTCTTTACATAGAAGGTCATTATGGTAGAAATCTTACTCTCACCGATATTTCGGCTAAAGCGGGAATAAATCACACAAGCCTTACCGCACTTATGAAAGAAGAGCTTGGCTGTACGGCAATAGAGTATTTAATGAAATATCGCATTACTGTATCTAAAAAACAACTTGCATTCACCGATGTGCCGATTAAAGATATCGCGAATATGGTTGGGTTTAAAACAGTGCAACATTTTAACCGTATTTTCAAAGAAATAACTGGCACAACCCCCGCCGAATATCGTAAATCGGCTGTGCAGAACAGAAAGGATGAGATTAAATGAAAAAATTTTTAGCATTTCTAATTTGTGTTTTGCTTATTTTAAGTGCTTCTGCTTGTACTTCTTTTGATTTACAGCAAAATGATGTTTCCACAAATTCAAATACTCAAATTAAAAATCACATTACTTCGTGCACTAACGAGCTCGGATGAAATTTCGAGTATAAAAAGTTTGTCAATAAATTATGAAAATAATTCTAAAACTTTAAAAATAACCGATATTAAAGACTGGGAATTTTTAAAGGAATATGTATATTCTAATACCATTTCGTTTGAAAAAAAGAAAAGTTAACAAATTCGGGTAAAACAAATTTAATAAAAATCGGCAGTTCTGAAGAAGACATATATCTTTTAAAAGACGGAACAATCATAATACAGGAAATGTGCGGAGATAGTGGCGTTAAAGAAATAGATAGGTCATTCGAAATTTATAAAGCAAAAGAAAAATTTATGTTAAACCAGCAAAAACTTGCTGATTTGCTTAAAAAATACAATACGGCTAATAAAACTTCGCAAAAAGAAACTGTTACGAGTAGTAATAATGCCGTGAAAGGACAGGTTACAAGCTCTAATACTGATAATTCCAATAAAAAAGAACAAACCAGCGAAAGTCAAATAACATTAAAAAATAGTAAGTTGCCCGAAGTTAAATTTTCGGCTAAAGACAGTAATGTTAGATTTACTGATATGCTAAATCTTGCCGATGGCGGTTTTGCGGCTGCAGGTGTTAGAATAACCGATGATTACATTTATTCGATAATACAAACATACGATAAAAATTCAAACTTCATAAAAGAATATTCTTTTGAAAAAGGAAACGGTTTTGATAAAATTGCAATATGCAGTGACGGTGGTTTTTTTGCGGCATCATACGGTCCGCCTTGTATTACAAAAATCAATGAGAATTTTGAAACCGAATGGTTTATGCCTTATGAAGATATTGCATTAGAAGGAAATGTGCAAGATATTGAGGAGATTAGCCCTGGTTGTTTAGCGGTTTTGTTTGTATCTCGTCCTTATAGCACCAGAACTCTTAAGCTTTCGTTTTTAAATAAAGATGGCGCACTTATTGAAACTATTGAACTTACAAAAAATATAGACCCTTGCTCTTCGGAAATAATTGCTGATGGCAAAGGCGATTTCTATATTTTATCTTCATGTGATGGAACATTTGCGACAAAATACTCGTTAGTTGAAGCTAATTATGATAGATCAAAGGAAAGTGAAGCTATTATAATGCACTTTTCTTCCGAACGAGAGCTTACATGGGCTAAGACATTCGGCGGTTTAGGAAACGATTGGGTAGAAGAAACGGAAGTTGACGCTGACGGGAATTTTTATGTTGTATTAGGTACAAATAGTCCGAAAATAGATGATTTTTGGGAAATGAGTGTTGATTATTATGCTCCATACCGCCGAATGCTTGTTAAATTAGATAAAAACGGTAATCTAATTTATAAAGTACCGCTTTCAAACAAAGGAATGGCTGTTAAACAAACTTTTGGGATACATATAAAAGGTGACAAGACCTATGTTGTTGGTATGTCGGAATATTTTGACGGTTATCAGGATAAATATCTTTGTCAACAAATTCCACCACGAGAAAACGGAGAACGAATTTTTTGTGTGTTTAATACTTGTATAGACAGTAATGGTAAAGAACTTGGTAGAGATATGTTCAGGTGTGATATAAATGACACACCTTGTGATTCAGTTTTGTTGACGAACGGTTCTTTAGTGGTAGCAGGTAGAGTTTCATCGGTTGAAAACCCGTTTAATTTAGAATTTCCTTCAGGAATTGATTTTCTACCATCGTTATTTATATTTTAAGTGATGAATATAGATGAGGAAGTTAAAAAATTTTGTGAGAAGTGAAACACAATGAAGGAACTTATTAAACCAAATACAGAATTGTTCTCGAAAAAGAAAGTGATAGCTTTTTCCACCATATTTGTAATGATATTGTGTATATTTCTATATGCCATTTTTGTCAAACCAAAAATTGAAATATATACTTGGGAGCTTTCCTCTGCACAGCAAGTGGGACCGCCATTTATAACAGTCGCACATAATAAGGATTATGATTTTGCTGATAATGACCCTCTTTTTGCATCTTCAAAACCGATAGAACTAACTTGCGTTGCTAAAAATGGTAATCTTACTATAATCGATACAACAAACGACAAGACTTATTTTGGCACCTATAAAGTCAAATCTTGGAGAAGATTCCAACGCTATGAGATAGTTATAGATGGCAAACAAGGTAGGGCAAATATCAGCAACAATTCGTTATTTAATAAAACCCTATTTATGTCAATTGACGGTTATTGTTTAAACTTCATAAGCAAATAAATATCATCTAATTGATGCGCCTTGCAATTTATTCGCAGGGCGCTAACTTTATATTTAAATAGTATTATAGTTGTTTTTATATTTGAAGTTTAATATATTTTATTGGGTGATTTTATGAAAATTTTTGATTTGCATTGTGACACTCTTTATAAGTTTGAAAACGGCGAATATTCTATTAAAGAAAATAACGGGCATATTACCGAAAAAGCGCTGAAAAATAGCGATTATTTAGCGCAATGTTTTGCGGTTTATATTCCAAAAAATTTTTTAGGTGAAAAAAGTTTTGAGTATTTTAAAAAACAATATGAAATTTATAATAAAATACTTTGTGAAAGCGAAATTTTAATAAGTGCAAAGAATTTTAATGATATTGAAACCAATAAAAAATACGAAAAAGTTTCAGCGGTTTTAACGCTAGAAAATGCAGAACTTATAAATGGGGAATTAGATAGACTAAAGTTTTTAGAAAACTGCGGTGTTAAGATTTTAGGTCTTATTCATAACGGTGAAAATTGTCTTGGTTTTCCGCATACTAAAACTGATTTACCTCTTAAAGACTTTGGAAAAGAAGTTGTAAGTGCAGTTAATGATACCAATATGGTAATTGATGTTTCACACCTGAATATAGGCGGTTTTTGGGATGTTGCAAATATTTCAAAAAAGCCGTTTATTGCATCTCATTCGGCTTGTAGGGAACTACAAAATCATTCGCGAAATCTTTATTATGAGCAGATTAAAACAATAGCAAATTCGGGTGGGATTATCGGTGTTCCGTTTTATTCACAGTTTTTAAATGGCAGTAATAAAACTGAAATTTATGATATTATCCGCCACTTCGAGCATTTAATTAATGTGGGTGGGGAAGACGTGGCAGCGCTCGGTACCGATTTTGACGGAATGCAATGTGAAATGTTTTTAAAAACTTGCGCAGATATGCAATTATTTGCTGATGCGATAATAAAAAAATTCGGCTACCAAGTAGCCGAAAAAATATGTTATAAAAATGTTTTAAGAATTTTAAAATAAAATTATTCTTTGGTAATTGGTGTTATAATGGGTTTTCCAAAAGCGTCTAAAAGGGGAGTAAGACCTCCGCCGTAGCCACCGTTATGGTAGAAATAATTAACACCTGTTTCACTGTCAACCCAAATTTCGTTGGCACCTAAACCTTCAGAGTGGACTTTTATAAATCTTTTTTCTTTAGCCATAATATCACCTTTAATATGGTAAGTTCTTTTCTATAAGTTTATTTATCTTACTTTTTTGTGTAAAGAGAAGACTAATTAAAATAATCTCAACTGCGGTCATAAGTGCTACGAATGGAATACGGCTTACAAGCACCACCCAAAATGCCGCAATACCGCCGCGGTATAGCACCGAAATAAAAATAGTGTTGACAACAAGCGAAAATACAAGTTTATTTATTACTGTTGCGATTGAAATGCGAAGAACTGTTGCTTTTTTGTAAAGGAAAATACCAAGAACTAAACCTACAAGCATATTTGTGATGGTATATCCCACAAAATAGGGACCAAAAGGTTTTATAACTGCGCCTATAAGGTCACCGAGTCCTCCAACTGCAATAGCATAAGGTGCTCCTAAATAACAAGCTGCAAATGCCACTGTAATAAAACCAAAGCTTATGTTGTTGTTCCAAACCGAATAACTTGGCATAAAGCGTTCTAAAATAACATTTAGCGCTATTAGAATTGCGGTGAGAATGATTTTGAACAACTGATTTTTCTTCATAAATAAAAACCTCCTATTACCCGTATTGTCGATAATAGGAGATTAAATCTACATATTATTTGACAGCGGGATGCGATAACAAAACCGCGGGAAAAATCCTTCGTTCTTGCGGCAACTCCCCGTCCGCAAGACACTTAACGCTTTGTTATCTACTCTGTAATATATGATAATTATAAACATTTTTTAATTTATGTCAAGTATTATTCACCCAAAAGTTTGGTATCCCTCGCATAAAAGAATATGTACTGTTGGGCAATGCCGGCATAATTTTGAGCGTTTTCGGGCAACTCGCCACCAAATAAAACCTCTATGGCTCGTTTTATCCAAACATCCTTTGGAAATGCTTTTGTGTGGCGATGAGAAAAAAGAAGACAACAGTCGGCAACCTTAGGTCCTACGCCTACGATTTTCATAAGCTCTGTTCGTGCGTCATCGAGAGGAAGGTTCTCAAGATTTTGTAAGTTGACTTCGCCGTTTACAACCTTTTTGGCGGCGTCGAGTAAATATTTTGCTCTAAAACCGCTGCGAAGCACAGACAAATCTTCAAGCGTTAAACTTGCCAACCTTTCGGCTGTAGGGAAAGAATAATACCCGCTTTTATATTCACCAAAGTTTTCACATAACCGCTCAATAATTCCCTTAATTCGCTTTATATTGTTATTTTGCGAAATTATAAATGAGCAAAGTGTTTCAAAAGGCTCTTGGTTTAAAATTCGAATACCAAAAGAATATTCACAAGCCTTTTTTAAGGTTTCGTTCTCGCTTAAAATTTTGATAATTTCCCCATAATCTCGTGACAGGTCAAAATAATCACACCATATATTCTCGAAATCTTCCTTACTTGTGTTGTAAAGAATGATTGTGCCGTCGGCAGTTTTTTCGAGTTCGAGGTATTTGCCGAATGCCACACCCGACCATCTGCCGTTATCGTCACAACTCCAGCGAAAAGCCTGACCGCAGTCAAGAGTGTGGGGCAAATCGAAATCCGAAAGTCCGTAAATATATGTATTATTATCTTTAAATTTAACATTTATCATATAAAAATCACTCCGCATTTGCATTATACAATTTTTGTGGTATAATATCAATAAAAAATGTAAAGGAATTATTTGTTATGCGTCAGGATATTTGCACAATACCCGTCAGTGAAGTGTTTGAGGTTAATGACGGTTGCCCCATTTGCCGTATGAAAGAAACGGTTGAAAAAAGAATAGTTGAATACATAATGGGTCCCGCTATGATGGAGCCCGATGTAAGAATTGAAACCAATAAACAAGGCTTTTGTGAAAGACATTTTGATATGATGTTAAATTCCCGTGGGCGACTTCAGTTAGCGCTTATTTTAGAGTCGCATATTGATGAAATCGGCAAAAATATTTTTGAGAAAAAACTCTTTAACTCGGCTTCGAAAAAAGGGGATAAGGCTAAAAAACTTTCTGAGTCTTGTTTTGTTTGCTCTAAGGTTGAATGGGGTTTTGAAAATATGATTAAGACAATCTTTCTCTCTTATGAAAACGACCGTGATTTTAGAGAAATGTTTAATTCTCAGGATTATGTTTGCCTTAAGCATTATGAGTACCTTATGAACAGCACTGAAAAGAAAAATTTAAAGAAATATAACAGTGAGTTTGAAAATAATCTTTCGAGAATTACCGGTGAATATATAAAATCACTTTACAGCGATTTGCAAAAATATCGCTCTATGTATGATTACAGAGCAAACAATGGGGAAAAGGATTGGGGTACAAGCCGAGATGTTGTTGAGCGTACAGTAGCGTTTCTTAACGGCAGACATTATTCGGTGGAATAATTTACATAATATGTCGAAAAATGTAAATTGTTGATAACTTTTTGTGTAAATTAAGCGATTTATACCACTTTTCCACTAAGTTATCCACTTTTTTATGTCAACCTGAATAACTGTAGAAAAATTTGCCAAAAATAATTCCAAAGCAAGAAAAGGAGTTTTTTTATGGTAAAGGGTGTAAATAAGACGGTTATTGAGGTCAACAATACTGGGAGCCGTTACTTTGAAAAAATTGTGTTCTATGTAACACCGCAGTATGGAAATTTAAGCGCAAAGCAACTAAAAAAAGCGGCAAGTACATTTTCCTTTAATTTTGATAATTCTATGTCACGCCAACCCTTGCGAAAATTACGGCGTGCCAGAAAAATCACTGCAATTTCCTTAATATGTGTGGGGCTTTTGCTCGCAGTTATTAGCGGTTTAATTGCTATTTTTTAAATAATTTGTAAATTAAATGCAAGTAGGGTTTATTCTTCTTGCATTTTTTTCTGTTTTAAACTATAATATCATTATCTAATTTTAAAGGGTGTTAATATGAAGGAAATTTTATCAAAGAGTTTAAGGCTTTACGGTAAATGTATTGTCGGAAGTATTATGTGTTTTATATTGGTAATAACCTTAAATGTTATCGAAACCTCATTTTTTACCGATGTTATTGGTTACAAAGCCTACGGTGCTAAAGAGAATAGTGAAAAAGTTGAGCTTTATACCCATTATTTTAAAGACGGTGACGATACAAAAAAACAAGAGTACATAGACAAAGGTTATAGCATAAGTGAAATAGACATCCGCTCGGATATAAATGCAAAAACCGCACTTATCTGGAATATTGTATCCCAAATATTCTTAATTTTTATGATGGGTGTATTTGTTTATAATGAGCTGTGGAATTTAGGATTTAAAGATACAAATGCCGTTCGCATTGGGCAAAAGAAAGAGAATAAATTTAAAGGTCTGCAAATTGGACTTTTAGCAACAGTTCCCTCAATAATTCTTTTAACAGTTTTAGCGATTGGTAAAAGCACCTTTGCAAAAAGCATTTCAATTGCCTTATATGCGTTTTTGAATCCGCATTTATATGAAGCGATTATAACTGTTACAAATGGCGGCGGTTATATTTCGAGTTTGGAAGTGTGGCAAATTGTAGTATTTTATGCTTTGCTACTTATTATTCCTCTTATTGCATATATCGCTTATATTTTAGGTTATAAATCAATTTTAGTAAGTGAAAAACTTATGTATAAAAAATAATCAGGAGAAATAAAATGGCAGGCTTTTTCGGTTTATTTAATTATGATAAAGAAGGTCCGGGTATATCAAAAGATGCCCCTAAAAAGAAAACAATAGTAGTATTTTTTGAAATGTTTTTTCGCAATTTTTGGAAATTCATAACAATTAATTTTATATATTCGTTAATTTCAATCCCCGTATTTACAAACGGTATGGCAAGTGTTGGCATTACAAATGTTGCAAGAAATACCGCAAGGGATAAACATTCTTTCGGCATTAGCGATTTTTTTGAAACCATTCGTAAAAACCTTAAGCAATCTATTATAGCAGGTATTATAAATGCTATTGTTTTCGGGTTTTTAATTTTTGATATATATTTCTTTTTTTCTATTAAGGGTAAATTCGGTATAGTAGGTACAGGTATCACATTAGCGCTTTTGGTAACCTTTATTATGATGGGTTATTATTTATGGACACTTATTATTACCTTCGATTATACCTTAAAACAGGCATATAGCAACAGTTTTAAGTTTGTGTTTTTGAACTTTAAGTATTCGTTCCTCTGCCTTTTTGTAAATATTTTAATTCTTGCCTTGAATATTGCGCTAATTTATTTATTTGCAAAATATTGGTTGTTTGTTTTATTTATTGAATTGGTTTGCTTTGTTTGTGTGTATCCGGCTTTCAATGCTTTGCTTATTCAGTTTTGCACATTTCCAAGCATCAAGAAGTTCATAATCGACCCGTATTATGCCGAGCATCCCGATGAGGACATTGAAAAGCGCAAACGTTTAGGTCTTGAAATTGAAGAGAATAAACCTGCCGAAAACAATACTTCGCAAGAAGACGAAGAGGATGACGGAGTAATTTTTAACGACTGATTTGAAAAGTTTTTGCATATATATTCTACATAACTGATTTGGGGTGTGGAATATGTTTTGCAGAATTGAAGAGCTTCGTCACAAACAGGTTGTTTGTGTAGATTCGGGCGATGTTTTGGGCTTTGTTTCCGATATCGAGTTTGATAGCAAAAACGGCAAAATTTCTTCTATTGTAATTTTCGGAAAACCTCGTATTTTCGGGCTTTTCGGGAAATATGAGGATATCGTAATACCTTGGGATAATATTGAAGTTGTCGGTGCGGAGACGATACTCGTTAAGAATAACACTTCATTTTGTAAGTAAGACTGTGCAATTTTGCACAGTCTTTTTTGTAATTTGCTCTTGTAAATAAAAACAAAATTATATATAATAGAACAAATATCGAAAAATTCAAAAAGAAAGGAATTTTAAAATGAAAAAGTATTTGAACCGTTTATTTATTGATGGACTGTCAGGTATGGCTTACGGTTTGTTTTCAACCCTAATCATTGGCACAATTATTTGCCAGATAGCAAAGCTTGTCGGCTCGAATATTGTGGGTGAGTATCTAACCGCAATGGGTAATGTTGCAAAAACCTTGACAGGTGCCGGTATTGGTGTAGGAGTTGCTTGTAAGTTAAAGTCTGCACCCCTTACAACAGTTGCCGCCGCCGTTTGCGGTATGATTGGTGCTTTCCCGAATGTTGCAAACGAGGGCTTTGTAGTAGGCGCTCCAGGGGAGCCTTTGGGTGCTTTTATTGCGGCTTATGTAGCTATTGAAATCGGTTATCTTGTTGCTGGTAGAACCAAAGTTGACATCATTGTTACTCCTGTTTGCTGTATTTTAACAGGCGCTGCCGCCGGTTATTTTGTTGGACCTTACATATCCGTAGCAATGAAGTGGGTAGGCTCACTTGTTAATATCAATGTTGAGCAAAGCCCGATTTTAGGCGGTATAATCGTTTCGGTTGTTATGGGTATTTTGTTAACATTACCCATTTCTTCGGCAGCTATTGGTATTTCTATGGGACTTACAGGCTTGGCAGCAGGTGCGGCTACAATCGGTTGTTGCTGTAATATGGTGGGCTTTGCGGTTATTAGCTACCGAGAAAATAAGGTTGGCGGTCTTATTGCACAAGGCGTTGGTACTTCTATGATACAAATGCCCAATATTGTCAGAAATCCGCTTATATGGTTGCCTTCGATTATATCTAGCGCAATTTTAGGTCCCGTGGCTTCTGCGGCGCTTAAAATGGTAAGTAATCCCGTGGGTTCGGGTATGGGCTCGGCTGGTCTTGTAGGTCAATTTATGGCGTATGACAGCATGGTCGCCGCTGGTGTTACACCTGTGGTATCTTTACTCGAAATCGCTTTAATGCACTTTGTTCTTCCAGCGGTAATTTGTCTTGCAATAAGCGAAGCAATGCGCAAATTAAAACTAATCAAACCGAACGATTTAAAGTTGGTTTCCGCAAATGACTAAAAAAGAACGTGTAATTGAAGCGGTAAATCGCCTTGAAAAACTTTATCCAGAGGCGATTTGCTCGTTAGAATACAAAGATGCTTTTCAACTGCTTATTGCAACGCGTCTTTCGGCGCAGTGCACCGATAAGCGAGTTAATATGGTAACACCCGATTTGTTCTGTGAATTTCCGACTTCTAAAAGTATGGCGAATGCGGATATTGGCAGGGTAGAAGAGTTAATTAAAACTTGCGGTCTTTATAAAACAAAGGCGAGAGACCTTATTTTAATAGCGCAAAAAATTGAAACCGATTTTGATGGAGTAGTTCCTGATACAATAGAAAAACTTACTACTCTTTCAGGCGTCGGCAGAAAGACGGCAAACCTTGTTTGCGGTGATATTTATGGAAAACCCGCTGTTGTTACTGATACGCATTTCATTAGAATTTGCAACCGTTTTGGATTTGTAAAAACTGATAATCCTTTAAAAGTGGAAAACGAAATGCGAAAACTGCTTCCCCCCGAAAAGTCTAATGATTTTTGTCATAGAAGTGTACTTTTCGGCAGAGACATTTGTGTGGCTCGCAATCCAAAATGCGATAAATGTCCGCTTAATGACATTTGTCCTAAAAAAATCAATTAAACCGATTGGTGTTAAGATGTTTAAAAAAATTGTTGTAATATTTTTGGCGAGTTTTTTGTTTTTACAACCTGTTTTCGCTGAAACAAAAACTGACCAAAAACCACAGGTTTCAGCTTCGGCGTATGTGCTTTATAACCCCGATAATGATGAGGTTGTCGAAGGTAAAAACGAAAATGTGAAAAAGTATCCTGCTTCACTTACAAAGATGCTTACAGCTCTTACCGTCCTAGAATTGTGTGAAGATTTGGATAAGGAAGTTATAACTGTCAGTGAAAATGCGGTGACTTCGCTTTACGGAACACAGTCTTCAACCGCAAAACTGAAAATCGGTGAAAAGTTTTCAGTAAGGCAAATGCTTTATCTAATGCTTTTGCCTTCGGGTAACGATGCCGCTAATGCTTTAGCGGAGCACTTTTGCGGTGATAACCGTTCCTTTGCTAAAAAAATGAATGAAAAAGCAAAGGAAATCGGAATGTTAAATTCTAACTTCTCAAACCCGCACGGTCTTCACGATGATAATCACTACACAACCGCACGGGATTTGGCGGTTTTGGCTGATGCTTATATGCAAAATGAATTGTTGTATGATATTGCAAAATGTATTGATTATACAGTACCGAAAACAAATTTACAGGCTGAAAGACAAATTCGTACCACAAACTTTATGCGTATAGAAGGTAGCGGATACTATTACGCTTATGCTACAGGACTCAAGACAGGTAATACTGATAATGCCGGTCGTTGTCTTGCGGCAAGCGCCGAAAAAGGTAACAAAAAATTCATTTGCATTTTTCTTGATGTGCCTGAAGTTTGGAATAAACACGGTATGGTTCGTTCTGATTTTTTAGAGGCGGCGCAAGTTTTTGAATATGCGTTTAAAACTTATGAATGTGTTAAAATTGCCGATAAAGGCACTGTGGTTTCTAATCTTCCTGTTTTTGAGACCTTTTCAAAAAGTGTTGATTTAGTTTTAGAAAATGATGTTTACGCCACACTTCCAAAGAGTACTGATTTTTCATCATTAACCTTTGATTTTACACCTAAAAAGCTTGTAGAAGAAAAGTTTGTTTCTTCTCCTGTAACTAATGGTGATGTAATTGGTAATGTTAAACTGGTTTTAGATAATAAGGTTGTCGGAAGCTGTAACGCTGTTGCTTCAAAAACAGTAACCCCTAACGGACTTATTGTTTTTTGGCATACCATTGATTTGTATGTATATATTTTACTTTCGGTAATAGTATTTTTGATTTTAGCGTTTGTTTTTCTTATTGTTCGTAAAAAGATAATTATTTATAAGCGTAAAAAGGCAAAAGAAAAACGGCTTGAACGCCGCCGTCAAATGTTTGAAGAATTCCAAAAACAACCCCCAAAAGATTATTTTAAAATGGATTGAAAAAGCCGTCTCTTGACGGCTTTTTGATTTTAGGTAAATCTAAAAATTATCAGAAAAAACTTAAAAATTTAGGGAATTTAGGTGTTGACATTTGAGTTTCTTTGTGTTAAAATAACTTGGTCACACGGAGAGGTATCGAAGCGGTCATAACGAGGCGGTCTTGAAAACCGTTTGGCGCAAGCCACATGGGTTCGAATCCCATCCTCTCCGCCATTTTTTTAAATACACAAATACAAGCGTAACGATTTGGAGTAGTACTCAAGTTGGTGACGAGGCGCCCCTGCTAAGGGCGTAGGCCGGCTAAACCCCGGTGCGAGAGTTCGAGTCTCTCCTACTCCGCCAGAAAAAAGCATCGATTTTGTCGGTGCTTTTTTCAATTTTATGCAATGTAAAACCTTGCTCTTTTTAAATTGCAGTGTTATACTGAATTTAGTTAGGTTTAGGAGGTTAGTTATGCTTAAAAACCGATTTTTCACAATTTTGTTTTGTGTTCTCTTATGTTTATTTACGATAACACTTTCAATAGCCTTACCCGTTTGTATTAGACCATTTTATTATGCACATATAGATGCTTATAATTTAGAAGAGGTAACAGGAAAAACCGAATCCGAGATTAAGGAAGCATATAACGCCGTGCTTGATTATTTAACTAAACCTCGCAAAGAGTTTAAAACGGGTAATTTTAAATATTCGCAAGAGGGTAAAAGTCATTTTAGAGATTGCAAATCACTATTTTCACTTAATTTTGCGGTTTTATTTATATCGCTACTTGGTATTTTTGTGTTATCACGTTTAAAACGCAAAGGTATTATTAAATTTACTCGTCCGTTTGGCAAGCATATCTCTTTAATTAGCGGTGGCTTAACCATTTTCTTATTTGTTTCATTGGGATTTCTTGTCTCTCTCAATTTTGAAAAAGCTTTTGTCGTTTTTCACAAAATATTCTTCGGTGGCAAAGAAAATTGGGTTTTTAATCCTTTAAAAGATGAGATTATTCAAGCGCTTCCGCAAGAATTTTTCTTAAACTGTGCTATTCTAATTTTTGTATCAATTATATTTATTTCACTAATTCTTATATTTTTTGGTTTGTTTTCAAAAAAAGATGATAAATGATTTACTTTTTATTGCTATTTATCGGCTAAATTTGGTATAATAAATCTATAACTTTTACGGAGGTAGCTTATGGCAAAATCAAACATTCTTAAAATTTTAGAAATTGATCCTTATCTTATGCCATATAAAGATGATTTAGATTTGCGTATGTCACTTTATAAGCAAAAGCGTAAAGAGTTATTAAAGGACAAGAAAAATATAACCGATTTTGCTAATGGCTATAAATTCTTTGGTTTTCATAAAACTGACGAAGGTTGGGTTTATCGTGAATGGGCTCCTTCTGCCGAAAAGATGTACCTCACCGGTGATTTTAACTGTTGGAATACACGAAGCCACGAACTAAAGCGATTAGAAAACGGCATTTTTGAAATTAAACTTGAGGGTGAAGATGCGCTTAAAGTCGGTCAAAAAGTTCAGGCGATTATAATAAATAACGGCAACGAACTCCGCCGTATTCCTACTTATGCTACCCGCGTGGTGCAAGACTCTGTAACATACCTTTGGTGCGCTGAAATAGAGGATACTTTTACGGAATTTGTTTGGACCGACCACGGATTTAAGCCTCATAAAACACCTTTAATTTATGAATGCCATATCGGTATGTCAGGAGAAGAGGGTAAAGTTACTTCTTACAAAGAATTCACCGCTAATACTTTACCACGCATAAAAGAACTGGGATATAACACAATTCAGATTATGGCTATTATGGAGCATCCATATTACGGCTCTTTCGGTTATCAGGTTTCAAACTTTTTTGCGGCATCCTCACGTTATGGTAGTAGTGCCGATTTGAAAGAGCTTATAAATACTGCTCACAGTTTAGGTATTACTGTGCTTTTAGATGTTGTCCATTCTCACGCTGTGAAAAACACAAACGAAGGTCTTAATGAGTTTGACGGCACTGCTTACCAGTTCTTTCACGAGGGCGGTAAAGGTGAGCATTCGGCTTGGGGCACAAAGCTTTTTAACTACGGCAAAAACGAAGTGTTACACTTCTTGCTATCAAACCTTAAATTTTGGATGGAAGTTTTCCATTTTGACGGTTTTCGTTTCGATGGCGTTACCTCAATGCTTTATCACGACCATGGTTTAGGCTCAGCCTTTACCGATTACAGTATGTATTTTTCAATGAATACCGATACCGAGGCTGTAACCTATTTACAACTCGCAAATGAGCTTATTCACAAGGTTAATAAAAATGCAATTTCCATTGCCGAAGATATGTCGGGTATGCCTGGTATGTGTATTCCAATTAAAGACGGCGGTATTGGTTTTGATTTCAGACTATCTATGGGTGTGCCTGATTTGTGGATAAAGACCATTAAAGAGCAGTCCGACGAGCATTGGAATATGGGAAAACTTTGGTATGAATTAACTTCCCGAAGACCCCAGGAAAAGAATATCGGTTACTGTGAATCGCACGACCAAGCGCTTGTGGGTGACAAGACAATTATGTTTCGTTTGTGTGATGCTGAGATGTACACTGGTATGCAAAAATTTGGCGGTAATTATGTTGTTGACCGAGGAATTGCGCTTCATAAAATGATAAGGCTTTTAACTTCATCACTTGCGGGAGAAGGCTATCTTAACTTTATGGGTAACGAATTTGGTCACCCCGAATGGATAGATTTTCCTCGCGAGGGTAACGGTTGGAGTTATCATTACTGCAGAAGACAATGGAGCCTTGTGGATAACCCGAATCTTCGCTATCGAGAGCTTAACGATTTTGATAAGGCTATGCTCGACCTTCTTAAAAAAGGAAAAATTTTAAAATTAATTGCCCAAAACCGTTGGATGCACGAGGACGACAAGGTGTTGGTTTATACCAAGGGAGATTATGTTTTTATTTTTAATTTCCACCCAACAAAATCTTTTGACGGATATTTTATCCCTGTTGAAAAAAACGGTGTTTATAAAACGGTTTTAACAACTGATGACGGTGTTTTTGGCGGTTATTCTCGTGTTGATACTGATTATAAGTACAAAGCCGAAAAAACACCTGCTAATTGGTGTGGTTTTAAGTGTTATTTACCAAATAGAACTGCTATTGTTCTTAAAAAAATTAAATAAATGGTGATATTTTGTTATACTTTTTAGTAATTGTTTTTTTGTTGTTTATTGCAGTTGTATTGTATTTCTTTAGTCTCGCTTTTGTTAGAAAATCTAATGCAGATATTGACAGTATGGATACCACTTTAAGTGATGCGTTAAAACCGTATAATGCACTCATAGAAAAGGGTATGGAATTTATAAAAAAGACACCGCACAAGTGGTATTATACAACTGCTTTTGACGGCGTTAAACTCGCCGCAAGATATTATGATAACAACAGTACTTGCACAATATTTCTTTTTCACGGATACCGCTCATCAGCCGAGCACGATTTTTCCTGCGCAGTTGAAATGTATGACAAAATGGGATTTAACATTCTTCTTGCCGACCAACGTGCCCACGGTAAAAGTGAGGGTAAACTTATAACCTTTGGGGTTAAGGAAAGCCAAGATGTCGTTTCATGGGCGGAGTTTGTAAATGCCAAGTTTTCGCCGAAACAGTTAATTATAAGCGGTATTTCGATGGGTGCTACAACGGTTTTATTGGCGCTGAAGCATAATTTGCCCGAAAATGTTAAGGGTGTTATTGCCGATTGCGGTTTCACTTCACCCGCAGATATAATTGAAAAGGTCGGAAAAGATTCTTTTAAAGTTAATGCGCATTTCTTTATACCGTTCTTGAATTTAGCTTGTAAGCTGTTTGGTAAATTTTCTATTACTAAAGATTACACAGTAGACGCTGTCAAAAACACCGACCTTCCAATAATGTTTATTCACGGCGAAAAGGACAATTTTGTACCCTGCGAAATGACTAAAAAAACCTTTGCCAAGTGTAAGGAAAACTGTCGTATGTTCTTATCAAAAGAAGCTGGTCACGGGCTTAGTTTTTTGGTCGATACAGATGATGTTTTAGCGCAACTTAAATCTTTTTTAGAATTTTGCATTGAAGACTTTTAATTTTTGTTGACATTTCTTTTATTTAATAATAAAATTATAATATAAAATATTTGGAGAAAAAATATGAAGCATTTAAAAGTTTTATCTTTGATTTTGGTGTTTGCATTTTTGTTTTCCCTTTGTGGTTGCTTAAATGAAGATATGCCTTATGCTGAAGATAACAAAACACAGTCATCATCTGAGGTATCTTCGGTGGAGTCGGCATCAACACCTGAAATTACATCGCTGGATAATAAGATGTCAAAATATTTCGATATAAGCCTTTTTGACGAAGAAAACTATGCCGATATTTACTTGGGTAAAAAGTTCGATATCAATGCGGTTTTTGAAAATTCTTATTTCTCGGTTCCGACTGATATGAATGTAATCTCGAAAAACGGTTGGCAACTTGTTGAAGGCAGTGACTATCACGAAAATTCTTTAGTTTTTGCAAAAGAGACTGTTGAATTGCAATTTAAAAACGAAAATGGTGCAGTTATTACTGCTTGGTTTTATAATTCCTCTAATTCTTCAGTTCGTCTTTCAAAGTGCAGTATCGTTAAATTCCGTATAAACAATAATTATCCAAATGAAAATTATGACGAATTTAATGTTTGCGGAATAACAAACGTTTCTGTTTTAACCGATATTATACAAACGCTTGGCACACCGTCACATTTTTACGAGAAAACCGAAAATTCATATTATTTCGATTACTTTTTAGAAAAACGTGACCGTAGAAATAAAATAAGAATTTACGTTGATTTGGAAAATGATGCGGTAACTGCTGTTGAATTTTCAAAATATAAATAATAATTAGCTGTCACCGTGGGTGGCGGCTAAACTTTTGAGGTGTCCTTTATGAATACATATTTTTACCCGTGTGATTTTTTGTTACCAAAATCCGATTTTCGCAAGTGGTCAGTAGTCGCTTGTGACCAATACACCTCCGAACCTGATTATTGGAAGAATGTAGAAGAATTTGTTGGCAATGCGCCGTCAGCTCTTAATATAATTTTACCCGAGGTTTATTTGCAAAAAGATAACAGTGAGCGCATTGCAAAAATCAACGCAAAAATGAACGAATATATTGAAAATAATGTATTCGAAAAGGTTGATGATACTTTTATTTATGTTGAGCGTGAGGTTTCGGGCGGTAAAATTCGTAAAGGCATTGTAGGGCTTATCAAACTTTCGGATTATTCTTATGAAAAAGGCGCTAAAACCCTTGTTCGTGCAACCGAGGCTACCGTGCTTGAAAGAATACCGCCTCGTGTGGAAATTCGCAAAGACGCAGCATTAGAGCTTCCTCATGTTATGTTATTGATAGATGATAAGGATAATTCTGTTATAGAGCCTTTATCTTCTAAAATCGATAATTTCAATAAGGTTTACGATTTTGATTTGATGCAAAACAGCGGTCATATTAAAGGTTTTGCGGTTGATAAGGTAACTGTTTCACAGGTTCAAAATGCTTTGTCAAGCCTTGTTGAAAATAGTGAAGATAAATTCTTGTTTGCTGTAGGGGATGGTAACCATTCACTTGCAACTGCAAAAGAATGTAAATCGGAATATGCTATGGTGGAAATCGTAAACATTCACGATTACTCACTCGAATTTGAGCCAATTTACCGTGTTTTATTTGGTGTAGATCCAGAACAGTTATTAAACGATTTTGTGGCACAACACGGTGGCGAATATAATGGAAAAGATGCTCAAAAATTCACCTGTGTTTACGGTGAAAACGAACCTGTAATTTCAGTTAAACCTACAGGTAAATTAGCGGTTGCCACATTACAAACCTGGCTTGATAATTATCTTAAAGATAAAGAGCAAGTAAAGATAGATTATATTCACGGTGAAGATGTTGTATATTCGCTTTCAAAACAACCGGATACTTTAGGCTTTATTTTCGAAGGTATGCAAAAGAGCGAATTATTTGATGCAATTAAGCAAGACGGTTCGTTGCCTCGCAAAACCTTCTCAATGGGTAATGCCTGTGATAAGCGTTTTTACATTGAAGCAAGATTTAACAAATAAAAAAAGAATTCGCAATGTTTTGTTGCGAATTCTTTAAATGGTGCGGGTGACAGGACTTGAACCTGCACGCGTAAGCGCTAGCTCCTAAGGCTAGTGCGTCTGCCAATTCCGCCACACCCGCATGAGTACTATTTTACGCATTTTTATTTTAATTGTCAAGCAAAAAATTGATTTTTTAACATAACACTTCTTTTTCCGTAAAATATAGTACGGAAAGGGTGTGTTTTTATTAAAATTTCTAAAAAATCAGTTAATCGCATTTTGATTTCTTGGTTATCTCTTCTTCTTATAATATCAATAATTTTAGGTTATATTTATTATAAAATGCAACCGGTAATCTTGAGGTATGCTGAGAGCGTTGCCGAAACTGTAATGCTTAATTCCGCTAATGAAGCAATAGTGAAAATTTTAGAAAATGAAAAGTTTTCGTATGATGATATTGCAGTTTTAAGTCGTGACAGCAACGGTTTAGTGCAAAGCCTTGAAATTGATACATACAAAGTAAATTATCTTAAAAGCCATATTTCTAATGAAATTTCAAGCATTATTGCCGAAAAAGAACGATACACAGTTTCAATACCTATTGGCACATTTTTAGCAAATACATTTACTTCGGGTTTTGGCCCCGATTTAGATTTTAAAATGCAAATGACTTCGACTGCGTTTGTTGATTTTGAGCACGAATTTAGAAGTGCGGGTATAAATCAAGTTTTGCATCGTGTCGTTGTTAATATAAAAATTAACGGAAGTCTTATTATAGCAGGTTATAAAAAAAGCATTTCTGCAAATACTTCGGCTATTGCGGCGCAAACTGTAATTGTGGGCGCAGTTCCCGAAAGTTTTACAAATGTTATAGAAGAAGAATCTGACAACACCGCAGGTCTTATAAATGATTACGGTGGGGTAGTAGGAGAATAATATGGATATAAATAATGCCAAGGCAAGAATTGAATATTTAAACGAAACGCTTAAATACCACAATCGCAAATATTATATTGAAGATTCTCCTGAAATTGAGGATTTCGAGTATGATGCGATGCTTCGTGAATTAGAAGATTTGGAAAATGAATTTCCAGAGTTTAAGCGTGAAGATTCACCGACACAGTTAGTAGGCGGGGCGGTTTCAAAGCTTTTTAGTTCGGTTGTTCATTCAGTCAAAATGGAAAGTTTGCAGGATGTTTTTAATTTTTCTGAACTTCGCACCTTTGGTGAGAAAATCGACACCACTAAAACTGCCTTTTCGGTTGAGCCTAAAATTGACGGTTTATCGGTATCGCTCGAATACCGTGACGGGCTTTTCTTCCGTGGTTCAACCCGTGGTGACGGTGAAGTCGGGGAAGATGTAACCGCCAACCTTTTACAAATAAAATCTATTCCGAAAGCTATTAAATTTGACGGCGAACTTGAAGTTCGCGGTGAAGTTTATATGCCAAAAGAAAGTTTTCTAAAACTTTTAAAAAGGCAGGAGCTTTTGGGTGAGCCTACTGCAAAAAACCCACGAAATGCAGCGGCTGGTTCGCTTCGACAAAAGAACCCTAAAATCACTGCTGAACGTGAACTTGATATATTTATTTTTAATATTCAGCGCATTACGGGTAAAACCTTTGAAAGTCATATTGAAACCCTTGATTTTTTAAAGAGTTTAGGTTTTAATGTTTTGCCGACATATAAAAAATGCGAAAATATTGAAGCTGCTATTTCTGAGATTGAACGTATAGGCAATTCCCGTGGTAATTTGCCTTATGATATTGACGGCGCAGTTGTAAAATCAGATAGCCTTGCTTACCGGGAAACTTTAGGCAGCACCTCAAAGTTTCCAAAATGGGCGGTTGCCTTCAAATATCCGCCTGAAGAAAAAGAAACGATTTTAAAGGAAATTGAAATCGGTGTGGGCAGAACAGGCGCTTTGACTCCAACTGCCATTTTCGACCCAATACAGCTTGCTGGTACAACTGTCAGCCGCGCAACCTTGCATAATCAGGATTTTATAACTTCAAAAGGAATTGCAATAGGCGATACGATAATCGTCAGAAAAGCGGGGGATATTATTCCCGAAGTTTTGGCGGTGAAATATCATAATGAATCTTCGCAGATTTATAAAATGCCCGAAACTTGTCCTTCTTGCAATTCACCTGTTTACCGAGAAGAAGGCGAGGCGGTAATTCGTTGCACTAACGCCGATTGTCCCGAACAACTTCTGCGACATTTAATTCACTTTACTTCTCGTGACGCAATGGATATTGAAGGCTTGGGTCCTGCGGTTTTAGAACAGTTGCTCGAAGCCAATTTAATTCATAATATTGTTGATTTATACACCCTCGATTACGATGAGGTGGCAAATTTAGAACGTACGGGTGAGAAGTCGGTTCAAAACCTTAAAAATGCTATTGAAGCATCAAAAGATAATGATTTATCAAAGTTTTTATTTGCTTTGGGTATTCGTCATATCGGCGCTAAAGCAGGTAAACTATTATCAGAGCATTTCGGCGATATAGATGCTATTATGAGCGCTACAAAAGAACAGTTTGAAGCGATTGAAGGCTTTGGAAGTATTTTAGCGAAATCAGCTTTTGATTTCTTTTCACTTGAAAGTACTAAAATTATGATAGAGCGTTTTAAGGAATTAGGTCTCAACCTTAAATCTTTAAAAGAAGTGAAAGATAACCGTTTCACAGGTCTAACATTTGTTTTAACAGGCACTTTACCGACTTTATCACGAAAAGAAGCCTCCGATATAATCGAAAGCTTTGGCGGTAAAACTTCGTCTTCAGTTTCTAAAAAGACAAATTATGTATTAGCAGGAGATGAAGCGGGCAGTAAACTTGATAAAGCAAATGCTTTAGGCGTAACCGTTATAAGTGAAGAACAATTTAATGAAATGATAAAATAAAAATCCCGCAAGGGATTTTTATTTTATCCGTCATAATCTTCGAGCGCTGTCAACGCTTCATCCTTTGTGAGAAAATATATACCTTTTTCAAGATGTTTTTTGTCCTCATTAGGCAAGTCTTCAACAGAAATATCACCAAAAACCTCAACTATTCTTCCGTTATTTAACAAAAGTACTGTGTTTTCGTGAGAACGAATGACCCAACTGTCTGAATCTTCCATTTGAGTTTTTATTGCAAAACTGCTCACTGAAATAATTATTAAAAGAAAAACGCCCAACATTATACCTAATATCATATATTTTTTATTTAAAACTTTTGCCATAAAATCACTCTCCGTGAATGTATTTTTGGCAAAATTTTTCATTTTATTCAAAATTCTTCTGGAATAATGCCGTGGTATAACAGAATTATTACAGAACAAATAACCGAAAATGGTGAAAAATTTTCAGTTAATTTAATTTTTAGTTCACAAGGTTCTAATAAATTCCCGTTGATATCGTAAACAGAACGCTGAAGTGTAGCAAATAGGGTATCCTGTGAAATACTTGAAAGTGTAACTGTGTTTTTGTTGTTAATTCCGCAGGTTATTACCGAATTGTGACTTTTTTTAAAAATTTCGAGTGCGGTTTTATCGTTTTCTTCGCAAATTCCAACAATACCAATGGGTAATTTTTGGTCTTTGAAACGGAGATTTTTATCTAAAAAAACTGCAACACCTTTTTCAATAGAAACATCTGCTTTTTTATAAAAACTAACAATATTAAATTTTTCACCCATATTGTTCAAAATTTTATCGGAAATAAAGTTTCCGCCGTATTTTCCAAGAATTTTAGCTAATTCCTTTTCACATTTGCTTTTTTGTTTTGAAAAAAGGATTACCATTAAATATCACCTAATTCTTATTGTTACCAAATTTTTTCGCTTAATAACATTTTTAAAATATAGCAATATTTGTCTTGTTTTTATCAATAATTGACTTGAAAAATTATAAAAACTGTCATAAAATATAGCTGAATTAAGATTGAGGTGATTTTAATGTATAAAAATCCAAATTTATCGCCCGAAGTGCGAGCAAAAGATTTGCTTTCTAAAATGACACTTGAAGAAAAAATTCAACAGTTATCTTTACAGCAAAAACTTGAAGAAATTTTCAAGAATAATGAAGAAATACCTTGTTTTTGTGGCGAACACGGATCAAATCCTTCAGAATATGTTATTGATACAATGCTTAATAAAACTCGATTAGGTATTCCGCCGATTTATACAACCGAAGGTTTACACGGTCGAGCTACCAAATTCCCGCAGTGTGCAGGTTTGGGTTGCACATTTAACCGTGATTTTATTTATGAAATGGGAAAATCAGTTGGTATTGATGCAAAAATTAGAGGACAATACCAAGTTTTTGCTCCTGTTGTTGATATCCCGCGTGACCCGCGTTGGGGAAGAATGCAAGAATCCTACAGTGAAGATCCGTACCTTGTAGGAGAACTAGGTGCTCAATATGTTAAAGGTGTGCAAAGTATGGGTATCGCCGCAACTGCAAAGCATTTTTTAGCATACGGTATTTCGGAAGGCGGTATCAATACTTCTCCAGCGCATGTCGGCGAGAGAGAAATTCGTGAAGTTTATATTGAACCGTTTAAAAAATGTATTGATGCGGGCGTAATGTCAATAATGCCTTCTTATAATGAAACAGACGGCGAACCGATGCATGGATCGGCAAAATATTTAAGAAAAATTTTAAGAGATGAATTAGGCTTTGACGGAACTGCTATCGCTGACTGGGCTGGAGTTGAACTTTTAAATAAACAACATCATATTGCACCTGATGCAAAAACTGCTGCGAAATTCGCTTTAAATGCTTCAGTTGATATTGAATTACCGTTCCCTTGGGGTTATAGTGATGAATTAAAAAAAGCAGTAGAAGATGGCGAAATTGATATAAGCCTAATTGATGAAGCAGTTTTAAGAATTTTAAAATTAAAATTCAAACTTGGTCTATTTGAAAATCCTTACGGTGATGAAAAATTAAAACCGTTAAGTCATTCAAAAGAAATGATAGAATTATCGTTAAAAATGGATGAACAAGCGATTTTATTACTTAAAAATGATGGAATCTTACCGCTTAATGAAGAAAAGGTAGGTAAAGTTGCAGTTATAGGTAATAATGCAAAAAATAGTTTCTTGGGTGATTACACTTGGCCGACATCTGATTGTGTAAGTTTTTATGATGGTATGGTAAATAGATTGGGTGAAGAAAATGTGCTTTATGCACAAGGTTGCGGACCTATTTTATATACCGAAGAAATGATAAGTGAGGCCGTCGAGAAAGCAAAAAGTGCTGATACTGTTTTTTTGGTATTGGGAGACAGGGCTAGTGAAGGCGGCGGTGCTGTTGGTGCTGAATTCGGTAATAAAGAGGTTACTTGTTCAGAAGGTTATGACTCTCATACTCTTGACTTTTTACCCTCGCAACGCAGACTTTTTAATGAAATTATTGCACTTGGTAAACCAACAATTCTTATAGTTTATGGTGGAAGACCCTATGCTATAGGTGATGATGTGGAAAAAACCAATGCATTTATGTTTTCTTTTGGCGGCGGCGAGCAAAGCGGTAATGCCTTTGCAAACTTGATTTTCGGTGATAAATCACCATCAGCAAAATTGTCATTTTCATTCCCTCGTTCTGCCGGTCATATCCCTGCTTATTATAATTACAAGGTTTCTTCACGCGGGGCTATGTATAATAATCCAGGTTCGCTTGAAAAACCTGCGCAAGAATACATAATTTCTTCTCCAGAAGCCTTATATCCTTTTGGTTACGGTCTTTCGTATACTGAGCTTGAGTATTCAGACCTTACTGCTAAGGTTGAAGGCAAAAATGTTAAAGTAAAGGTTAATGTTGAAAACAAGGGTAAATACGAAATAGATGAAAGTGTACTTTTGTTTGTTAAAATGTTGTATTGTCCTGTTACCCCATTTATTAAAAAACTTCGTCAGTTCACAAAAGTAAACTTAAAACCTGCCGAAAAGAAAACGGTTGAGTTCACTTTAACCGAGGAAGATTTTACTTACATTGATTATGATATGAAGACTGCAGTAAATCGCGGTGAGCATAAGATTTTAATTGACAAGTTGGAATGTTCTATTGTAATATAATATTATCAAGTTTTGAACGGAGAATTTATTATGAGCATTTCTAAAAAATTATTCGGTAAAATGCCCGATGGCAGAGAAGTTTACTGCTGGACAATAACCGACGGTGATATGTCGGCTGATGTTATTGATTACGGCGCCACCTTGCGTTCTTTGATAGTTCTCGATAAGAACGGCAAACCTACCGATGTGGTTTTGGGTTACGACACTTTGGAAGAATATATTTCTAACGATGGCTATATCGGCGCTACTGTAGGCCGTTTTGCAAACCGAATTTGTAAGGGTAAATTCACATTAAATGGTGAAGAATATACTGTCGCTTGTAATGATGGTCCAAACCATTTGCACGGCGGTATTGAGGGATATGATAAGCGTGTTTGGGATATTAAGGAAGAAGATGGCGCTTTAGCTTGTTGTTTGGTATCTCCCGACGGTGACGAGGGTTACCCCGGAACCTTGGAAATGAAGGTTACATACGCAATTAAAGACGGCGGTCTTTCAATTCATTATGAAGCCAAATGTGATAAGGATACAATTTTTAACCCGACTAACCATGCTTATTTCAACCTCGACGGTGAGGGCAAGATTAATGACCAGTATTTGAAGATTAACGCTGATTATTTCACCCCCAACGATATTGATTGCTTACCAACGGGTGAAATACTTTCGGTTAGAGGAACTTCGGTGGACTTTACCGATTTTCACACAATCGCCGAGCGCGCTGATATGGACGAATATGTAAAGCCATACGGCGGTTATGATGTTAACTTTGTGCTTAATGGTAAAGCACCCGCTTGTGAGGTTTATTCCGATAAAAACGGCATTGTTATGACTGTTGAAACCACAGAACCCGGTGTTCAGCTTTACACAGGTAACGGCACTTCCGATAGAAACGGTAAAAACGGCGCAAAATACGGTTGGAGAAGCGCTTTCTGCTTAGAAACACAGCACTATCCCGATTGTATAAATCACCCCGAATGGCCCTCTTGTGTGCTTAAAGCAGGTGTATTGTTTGATAGCACAACAGTTTATAAATTTTCTGTAAAATAATTTTTTCACCGTCGGCAATTTTGCTCGGCGGTGATTTTTTTATTGCTATAAGCTTTTTAAAATGATATAATAAATTTAACATATTATTCACCATTAAATTTTTCAAAAGGTTATACTGAATAGAGGTGAAAGGCTTGTTTGGGTATATTAGGATTTCGAAAGGTGAACTTAAAGTTAAAGAGTATGAGCTATACCGCGGAGTGTATTGCTCACTTTGTAAGGTTTTGGGTAAAAATTACGGGTTAGTATCCCGCTTTACTTTGAATTATGATTTCACTTTTCTTTGTCTGCTTAATATGTCGCTTAAAGATGGTTGTGATAAATTCACCAAAAAAGGCTGTACCTTTAATCCGCTTAAGAAATGCCAGTTTTGTGATAATACTGAAGCATTAGAAATGCCTTCGGCTGCGGCGATGATAATGTCTTATTACAAACTTCTTGATAATATTGAAGACGAAAAGGGAATTAAAAAATTTGGATATTTGATTTTAAAACCGTTTTTAAAATCTGCTAATAAAAAAGCAAAAAAGAAGTATCCTTATATAGAAGAAATTGTTGCCCAGTATATTTCAAAACAAGCCGAACTTGAAAAGTCAGATTGTAAAGAAATTGACCGAGTTGCCGACCCAACAGCTATTGCGCTTTCAAAACTTTTGATGCTTTGTAGTGAAGATTCCACTCAAAAAAGAGTTTTAGAACGCTTGGGTTATTGTCTTGGAAGATATGTCTATATTTTAGATGCATTTTGCGATTTAGAGGAAGATATTAAAAAGGGCAGATACAATGTTTTAAAAAGCAAACCCAAAACCGAAGTTTGCGAATATATTAAATCGCAAATTTACTTTTGTATAAATGAATCAACAAAAGCTTTTGAGCTTTTAGATATAAAAAAATACAAATCAGTTCTTGGAAATATTATTTACTTAGGACTTGAGGATACTGCAATAAAGGAGTTAGAAAATGAACGATCCTTATAAAATTTTAGGTGTTGACCGCAACGCTACCGATGACGAAATTAAAGACGCTTACAGAAAACTCGCCAAAAAATACCATCCCGATAGTTATGGTGACAATCCGCTTGCTGATTTAGCGGAAGAAAAAATGCGTGAAATTAACGAGGCTTATGATGCCATTGTTAACACCCGAAAGGGAAGAAAGAGCACAGGCTCTTCTGGGGGCAGTTATTCTGCGCATACCGATTTCCCTGAGGTTCGCAACCTTATAAGACAGGGAAGAATTGAACAGGCGCTCGAACTTTTGGACGGTGTACCGCCGCACGAAAGAAATGCCGAATGGTACTTCCTTAACGGTACTGTTCAATATCGACGCGGATGGTTTGACCAAGCCTATACAAGCTTTGCTACCGCTTCAAGAATGGACCCTTCGAATATGGAATACCGCAACGCTGTTATGAATGCAGGGCGTCAGGCTTCCCGCCAAAAAAATAACCCATACCGCTCATATTCTGGTAATGATTGTGACGGTTGCAGTATGTGCCAAGGGCTTATTTGCGCTGACTGCTGTTGTGAATGTTTGGGCGGAGACCTTATTAGGTGCTGTTAATGAAAAACACTAAAAAAATCACTTTTTCTGCCATACTTTCTGCTTTAGCAGCGGTTGTAATGCTCGTTTCATATTTCCCGTATTTTACCTACGCTGTGCCTGCTGTAGCCGGTCTGTGCGGTATGGTTGCTGTTATTGAGATAGGGTGTAAATGGTCGTTTTTAAACAATTTAAATTAGGCGTTTTTAGCGTTTTTATTT
>JAFYLF010000110.1 GCA_017537195.1 Clostridia bacterium | reverse complement strand
TTTACGGACTACCCACCAAGGTTTACGCCAAGATGAAGGCAAAGAATAATTTA
This sequence comes from Clostridia bacterium, assembly GCA_017537195.1. GTDB lineage: Bacteria > Bacillota > Clostridia > Oscillospirales > Acutalibacteraceae > UBA737. The sequence goes on along the minus strand of JAFYLF010000110.1, from coordinate 10,099 downwards.
AAATAATTAAGTAGGTAATAAAATGGATAAAATGTGGGCAGGAAGATTTGAAAAAGCCCTTAATAAAGAGGCGGACGATTTTAATTCTTCCATTCATTTTGACAGTAGAATGTATAAGCAGGATATCACAGGCTCAATGGTACATGCTATGATGCTCTCTCGTCAGGGTATTATATCTAAAAGTGAATATAAGGAAATTTTAAACGGGCTTTCGGGTATTCTCGAAGATATTGAAAGCGGAAAACTCCAAATTGATATGGAAGCCGAAGATATACATATGTTTGTCGAAAGCGAACTCACTAAAAGAATAGGTGACACAGGCAAAAAACTTCACACAGCAAGAAGCCGTAACGATCAAGTGGCACTTGATATCAGGCTTTATATGTTGCAAGAATGTGAAGCAATCGGCGGACAAATTTTGAGTTTGATTGAGGTTATCAAGGACAAGGCGGAAGAATATAAAGATGCTATTATGCCCGGATATACCCATCTTCAAAGGGCGCAACCGATATCTTTCGCCCATCACATTTTAAGCTATGCTTTTATGCTAAAGCGTGATTATGAAAGAATAAGTGACGCTCTCAAACGAATGATGTCCCAAAGCCCGATAGGCTCTTGCGCACTCGCTGGTACTACATACAATACCGACCGCGTTTTTGAGGCAGAGCGCTTGGGCTTTAGCGGTATTTCGCTTAACAGTATTGATGGCGTATCTGATAGAGATTTTTGCCTCGAGCTTATGTCGGACTTTTCAATTCTTATGATGCACTTATCCCGTTTTTCTGAAGAGATTATTTTGTGGTCAAGCTGGGAATTTAAGTTTATAGAGCTTGATGACAGTTATACTACAGGCTCAAGCATAATGCCACAAAAGAAAAATCCCGATATGGCGGAATTGGTAAGGGGTAAGACAGGCAGAGTCTACGGCGATTTGATGGCGCTTCTTACAACCCTTAAAGGTCTCCCGCTTGCGTATAACAAGGATATGCAAGAGGATAAAGAAGCAATCTTTGATGCAGTTGATACTGTAAAAATGTGTTTAGGCGTATTCACACCAATGATTGCTACAATGACAGTTTTAAAGGATAATATGTATAAAGCGGCCGGGAAAGGCTTTATAAATGCTACCGATTTGGCTGACTATCTTGTTAAAAAGGGTATGCCATTCAGAACAGCATATAAGCATGTCGGCGAAATTGTAGCATATTGCATTAAAGAAAATTTGGTGCTTGAAACTTTACCGATTGAAAAATACAAAGAATTTGACGCTTCATTCCAAGAGGATTTGTATAACGAAATCTCACTCGAAACTTGTGTAGAAAAGCGTATTTCGGCAGGCGGTACAGGTCCTGAATCGGTAAAAGCACAAATTGAATATTTAACGGAGTTTTTAAATGAAAAAGATATTCATTGACGGCAGTGCAGGGACGACAGGTCTTCGCATAGCCGAGCGACTTGAAAACAGAAAAGATATAACACTTATAAAATTAACCGAAGAAAACCGAAAGGATATAGAAGCTCGTCGTAAGGCTTTAAACGAGGCGGATATTGCCTTTTTATGTTTGCCTGACAAGGCTTCAATTGAAGCGGTGGCTTTAACTGAAAATACAAATACTGTTTTGCTTGATACTTCGACTGCCCACAGAACTAATGACGAATGGGCTTACGGTTTTCCCGAATTATCAGGCAAACAAAAGGAAAAAATTATAAATTCTAAAAGGATTGCGGTGCCCGGTTGCCACGCAAGTGGTTTCATAGCTCTTGTGTATCCTTTGGTAGAAAAAGGTATATTGCCCAAAGGCACATTGCTTTCTTGCTTTTCCCTTACGGGATATAGCGGTGGCGGTAAGGGTATGATTGCCGAATATGAAGCGGCAGAGCGTGGCGAGTTACTGAATGCTCCCCGTCAGTACGGTATAGCGCAGTCACATAAGCATTTGCCCGAAATGGTGAAAATATGCGGTATTGAAAATGAACCTGTGTTTATTCCCGTTGTAAGTGATTTTTATAGCGGTATGGAGGTCACAATTCCGATTTTTGCTTCGCAAATAAAGGGAAGCGCTGAAGATATTAAACAAATTTACAAAGAAAAATACCAAGGACCGATTGTAAAATATACCGAAGATTTTGACGAGAGCGGTTTTGTGGCTGCGAACAAACTCTCACAAAAAGATTGTATGGAAATTTCGGTTTCGGGAAACCAAGACAGAATTTTGCTTATTGCACGCTACGATAATCTTGGCAAGGGTGCTTCGGGCGCGGCAATACAGTGTATGAATTTAGTATTAGGTATAGACGAGACCACAGGTTTAGATATTTAGGAGATTTTTATGGAAATTATACAGGGCGGCGTATGTGCCGCTAAAGGCTTTAAAGCAAACGGTATCCATTGCGGAATCCGTAAGAATAGAACAAAAAGAGATTTGAGCCTTATTGTCAGTGATACTGTGGCTAATGCCGCCGCAGTTTACACTACAAATCTTGTAAAAGGCGCACCGCTTTTAGTTACCAAAAAACATCTTGAGAACGGCAAGGCACAAGCAATTATTTGTAATAGTGGTAATGCTAACACCTGTAATGCAAATGGGGTAGAAATTGCCGAGCGTATGTGTTTTTTATTACAAAATGAAATTGGAATAGGTGCTAACGATATCGTTGTAGCTTCTACAGGTGTAATCGGTCAACCGCTTGATATAACTCCTATTGAGGAGGGAATACCGCAGTTGGTTTCAGGGCTTTCAGATGATAAGAGTGTTGAAGCGGCAGAGGGCATTATGACCACCGACACAAAACTTAAAGAAGTGGCAGTAAGCTTTGAAATAGGCGGTAAAATATGTAAAATAGGCGGCATTGCCAAGGGTTCGGGTATGATTCATCCCAATATGGCAACAATGCTTGTATTTATTACTACCGACTGTGCTATCAGTAGTGAAATGCTTGGTAAAGCGCTTTCTACTGATATAAAAACAACCTTTAATATGGTCAGTGTTGACGGGGATACTTCAACTAACGATATGGTTGTGGTCCTTGCCAATGGTGAAGCAAAAAATGCTGAAATCACCGCCGAAAATGAAGATTATGAAATATTTATGAAGGCGCTTAATACAGTTTGTGTAAACCTTTGCAGAAAAATTGCGGCTGATGGCGAAGGTGCCACAAAGTTGCTCGAATGTAAGGTTGTGGGCGGCGAAAGTTTAGATGTTGCAAAAACTGTGGCAAAATCGGTTGTTTGCTCTTCGCTAACAAAGGCGGCTATGTTCGGTTCGGATGCCAACTGGGGCAGAGTGCTTTGCGCAATAGGTTATTCGGGCGCAAAGGTGGATGTGGAAAAAATTGATGTTTCGTTCCGCTCTAATAAAGGCGAAATTCTTGTTTGTAAAAATGGTGCGGGAGTAGATTTTTCGGAAGAAAAAGCAAAGGAAATCTTGCTCGAAAGCGAAATCGAAATTTTAGTAAACCTTAACAGCGGTGATTATTCTTCAACCGCTTGGGGTTGTGACCTAACATACGACTATGTAAAAATTAATGGTGATTATAGAACATAGTTTGGATAAAATCGTCCACAGCACCGTTTTACGCTCGTGGTAGTATAAAAATACGACCTTACTCGCTAAAAGCGTCACTGTGAACGACTTTCTCTCAAACTTAAAGTTTAGATAAAATCGCCCACAGCACAAAATAATTTATAAAGAAAGGCTTCAAGTTATGTCTTTAAACATTACCAATGCTCAAAGAGCAGAAGTGCTTACTCAGGCGCTTCCTTACATACAAAAATATTACGGAAAGACTGTTGTTATAAAGTATGGCGGTAACGCTATGATAAACGAAGAATTAAAGCAACAGGTTATGCAGGATACCGTGCTTTTACATCTTATTGGTGTAAAGGTTGTTTTAGTTCACGGTGGCGGTCCCGAAATTACAGAAACCTTGAAAAAAATCGGAAAGGAATCGGTTTTTGTTGACGGTCTTCGTGTTACTGATAAGGAAACTGCCGAAGTAGTGCAAATGGTTTTGGCAGGCAAGATAAATAAAACCTTGGTTAATATGTTGGAAATCCGTGGCGGTAAGGCTATGGGTATTTCAGGTCTTGACGGTCGCCTTATCATAGCCGAGCCTAAAGATGAGCGTTTGGGCTTTGTTGGTAGGATTACCGATGTTAATGTTGAGCCGATTTTAGATTTGCTTAAACACCATTATATTCCCGTTGTGTCAACTGTAGGCTGTGATAAAGAGGGTAATGTTTATAATATAAACGCCGATACTGCGGCAGCATATATTGCGGGTGCTTTAGAAGCGGAATGTCTTATTTCTATGACAGATATTGCAGGTCTTTTGGCTGATAAGGATAATCCCGAAACCTTAATCCCCAAAATTACTGTAAGCGAAGCTAAAAAACTTTTCGAAGATGGTACCATTTCAGGCGGTATGATACCTAAAGTTGAATGTTGCTTGGAAGCAATCCAAAAAGGCGTTAAGAAGGTCTTTATAATGGACGGCAGAGTGCCACACTCACTTCTTATCGAAACCCTCACAGACGAGGGTGCCGGCACAATGGTTGTGGGTGGCTAAAATGAATATTTTCGAAAAAGACAGCGCTTTTGTCGCTAATACATATGCCCGTTTTCCTGTGGCTTTGGTTTCGGGTAAAGGCTCACTCGTTTATGACCAAAACGGCAAGGAATATATCGATATGTCAACAGGCATTGCGGTTAATACCTTTGGTATTGCCGATAATGAGTGGATAAATGCTGTGACCGAGCAGCTCACAAAAATTCAACACGCTTCAAACCTTTATTATACCGAGCCTTGCGCTCAGTTAGCACAAATTTTGTGTGAGAGAACAGGTCTTAAAAAGGTGTTTTTCTCAAATTCGGGTGCGGAGGCTAACGAATGCGCTATTAAGACTGCTCGTAAATATGCCGCAGATAAAAAAGGTAAGGACTATACTGTAATTATCACCCTTAAAAACAGTTTTCACGGCAGAACGATTACCACTCTTTCTGCTACGGGACAAGATGTTTTTCATAAAGACTTTTTACCACTAACTGGAGGCTTTGTATATTGCGAGGCAGGGAACACAGAGCAACTTGAAAGCCTTGTTAAAAACAATAAGGTTTGCGCCATAATGTTTGAATTAGTTCAGGGCGAGGGCGGTGTTTTATCGCTTGACAAAGATTTTGTTAATGCAATTTTTGAAATCGCAGCAAAAAACGATATTTTAACCATTGCAGACGAGGTTCAGACCGGTAACGGCAGAACGGGCGCACTTTACAGTTTTATGAAATATGATGTTTTACCCGATATTGTGTCCACAGCAAAGGGTATTGGTAACGGACTTCCTTTAGGCGCTACAATGATGGGTGAAAAGGTGAAGGATGTGTTGGTTCCATCTTCCCACGGTTCTACCTTTGGCGGAAACCCTGTCGCTTGTGCGGGTGCTGTTAGTGTTATCAACCGCATTGACGATAAACTCTTAAAAGAAGTAAACGAGAAAGCGGAATTTATAATAAACTCACTTAAAAATGCAAATGGTGTAAAGAGCGTTAGCGGAATGGGATTAATGCTTGGCATTGAAACCGAAAAGGATGCAAGTGAAGTTATAAATTACTGTATGGATAACGGGGTTCTTGTTATTAAAGCTAAAAACAAGGTAAGACTTTTACCCGCATTAAATATCCCGTTTTCTCTTTTAGAAAAAGCGGTAGAAGTTATCAAGAAAGGTTGCGCGTTATGATAGATTTTAAAGGAAAAAGCTTTTTAAAATTGCTCGATTTTTCTAAAGCGGAGATAGACTGTCTTATTGATTTAGCAGGTGAGCTTAAAAATAAAAAGAAAATGGGAATTCCTCACCGTCTTTGCGAGGGTAAGAATATCGCCCTTATTTTTGAAAAGACAAGCACCCGCACACGCTGTAGCTTTGAGGTTGCGGCGTATGATTTGGGTATGGGAGTTACATATTTAGACCCTCAAGGTTCACAAATCGGTAAAAAGGAGAGCATTGCCGATACCGCACGGGTTCTCGGCAGAATTTATGACGGTATTGAGTACCGTGGTTACGGACAGGAAATCGTGGAAGAACTCTCAAGGTATGCTGGAGTTCCTGTTTGGAACGGACTTACAAATGAATTCCACCCCACACAGATTCTGGCTGACTTTTTGACTATTAAAGAACATTTTGCAAGACTTGAAGGAATAAATTTTGTTTATATGGGCGACGCCCGTTATAATATGGGTAATTCATATATGGTAGGATGCGCTAAAATGGGACTTAATTTTACCGTTTGCGCTCCCGAAAAATATTTCCCTGATAAAGCTTTAATCGAAGAATGTAAAAAAATGGCCGCAGAAAACGGCGGTACTATTATCTTTGAAACCGACCCGATGAAAGCCACTAAAAATGCCGATGTAATAGCAACTGATGTTTGGGTTTCTATGGGCGAGCCCGATAGCGTTTGGGAAGAGAGAATAAAAGACCTTACGCCTTATCAGGTAAATAAAAAAATAATGCAAAATGCGGGCGAAAATGCGGTGTTTATGCACTGCTTGCCTTCTTTCCACGACCTTAATACCACACTTGGCAAACAGGTTGGCGAAAAGTTCGGTATAACCGAAATGGAAGTTACTAACGAGGTTTTCGAAAGCGAGCAGTCGATTGTTTTCGACGAAGCCGAAAACCGTATGCATACAATAAAAGCCGTTATGGTGGCTACATTAGCATAAGGAAGTAAAGAAAATGCGAGTTGTAATAAAAATAGGTACTTCAACCTTGGCGCACAAAACAGGACTTCTTAATATTTTGCGTGTGGAAGAGCTTTGCAAGGTTATGAGTGACCTTAAAAATGCAGGAAATCAAGTGATTTTGGTGTCTTCGGGCGCTATCGGTATGGGTGTTGGTAAATTATGCCTTGCAGAAAAACCTACCGATATCCCGACAAAGCAGGCTGCAGCGGCAGTAGGTCAATGTGAACTTATGTACACCTATGACCGCTTGTTTGCGGAATATAACCACACCGTAGCACAGATACTTATAACAGGTGATGATATTGAGCATAGCGACCGCAAAGAGAATTTTATAAACACAATGCGCCGTCTTTTAGCGCTTTCGGTGATTCCGATTATCAACGAAAACGACTCGATTTCTACTAACGAAATTGAAATTGGTGATAATGATACCTTGGGCGCTATTGTAGCAACTGCGGTTGATGCCGATTTGCTTATAATTCTCTCTGATATTGACGGTCTTTACACTGCCGACCCTAAAAAGAGTGAAGATGCAAGGCTTTTACATACCGTAAGTGAAATCACACCCGAAATTGAAAATATGGTAGGTGGAGCGGGTAGTAGCCTTGGTACAGGCGGTATGATAACCAAATTAAAGGCGGCTAAAATCGTTAATGAAAAGGGTATTGATATGGTTATCGCCAACGGCGAAAATCCGCTATGTCTTTATGATATTGTGGCAGGAAAGAATGTCGGAACACGCTTTTTAGGAAAGGCTTGATATAATGACAACTTTTGAAATTTTGGCATCGGCTAAAAAATTATCACTTAATAGTTTTTTGGATACCGAGACTAAAAATAACGCTTTACGCCTAATGGCAAAAGCGTTGTGTGATAATAGTGATGAAATTTTATCGGCAAATAAAATTGACATAGAAAATGCCAAGGGTAAAATAAGCGAGGTTATGATTGACAGACTCACCCTTAATGAAGCTCGAATTGACAGTATGGCAAAGGGCATTTTGGAAGTTGCCGATTTGCCCGACGGTGTGGGTAAGGTTTTATCAAGCCATACTCTTAAAAACGGGCTCTTGGTAAATAAAGTTTCGGTGCCTTTTGGCGTTGTGGCAATTATTTACGAAAGCCGACCGAATGTTACTTCCGATGCGGCGGCACTTTCCTTTAAAAGCGGAAATGTTTGTGTGCTTCGTGGCGGTAAAGAGGCTTATAATTCTTCTAAAGCCATTGTAGAAGCCTTGAAACAAGGACTGAAAAACAGTGGTATAAGTGAAGATTATGTAAATCTTGTTGAAGATACTACAAGACAGAGCGCTAACGAACTTATGACTGCGGTAGGATATGTAGATTTGCTTATCCCACGCGGTGGTAAAGGTCTTATAAAGGCGTGTACCGAAAATGCAAAGGTGCCTTGTATCGAAACAGGAACGGGTATTTGCCATATATTTGTTGAAAAAACTGCTGATTTAGACAAAGCACTCAAAATAATTGATAACGCTAAAACAAGCAGACCTTCGGTTTGTAATGCGGCGGAAGTTTTACTTGTTGATAAGGCTATCGCAACTGAATTTTTGCCAAAACTTTATGAAATGTTTGAAGGCAGAGTAGAACTTCGTGGTGATAGCGCGGTTTGCGAGATTATTAAATGCACTCCCGCTACTAATGAAGATTTTGATACCGAATTTTTAGATTATATTATGGCGGTTAAGATGGTTGACGGTGTAGAAGATGCAGTATCTCATATATCTGCTCACTCAACCCATCATAGTGAAAGTATTATTTCAGAAGATATAAAAGCTGGGGAGTATTTCACAAATTTAGTTGATTCGGCAGCCGTTTATGTTAATGCCTCGACCCGTTTTACTGATGGCGGTGAGTTTGGGCTTGGCTGTGAAATGGGCATTTCCACCCAAAAACTCCATGCCCGTGGTCCTATGGGACTAATGGAGCTTAATACCTATAAATACATTATTAAAGGCGACGGACAGGTGAGATAATGGAAAAGATAAAGGTTGGTTTTATCGGTTGCGGTAATATGGGCGGTGCTTTAGCCCACGCTGTTGCAAAATCGGGTGTGGCGCAAGTACTTCTTACCGATGTTGATCAAAGTAAAGCACAAAATTTGGCGGATACCATAGGTGGCAAAGTTGTTTCGCTTTTAGAACTTGTAAGTAGCGCTAAATACATCTTTTTAGGCGTAAAGCCTCAAATGATGGCGGAGCTTATTGATAGCATTTCGCCCACACTTAAAGAGAGAAATGATAGATTTATACTTGTGACTATGGCGGCAGGCATTAAAATTTCGAGTTTTAATGATATGATAGGGGCTAAATTCCCGATAATCCGCATTATGCCTAACACACCCGTAGCGGTGGGTGAGGGAATGATACTTTATTCACTTTGCAAGGCTATAACCGAAGCGGAAGAAAGCGAATTTTTGAAAGTACTTGAATTTTCGGGTAAACTTGATAAACTACCGGAAGAACTAATAGACGCAGGTTGCGTTGTATCGGGGTGTGGCCCGGCATTTGTTTATATGTTTTTGGAAAGTATGGCAAAAGCGGGTAGCGAATTCGGTCTTCCAAAGCACAAGGCAATAGAATATGCGGCGCAGACATTAGTGGGTGCTTCAAAGCTTGTGCAAACAAGCGGTAAAACTCCTGAAACCTTAAGACAAGAGGTTTGCAGTCCGAAAGGCTCGACTATTGAGGGTGTAATTTCACTACAAAATTCCGATTTCGATAAAAATATAAACGATGCTTTAAACGCTTCGTTTAAGCGTACAAAGGAACTTGGTAAATAAATTATAAACATTCGTATGGTTATTACCTGCGAATGTTTTTTGAGGTAATGATGAAAAGATTTTTTAATTATTTCACAAAATTTGAGCTTATTTTATGGGCTTGTTCAATAGGCGTTGTGATTGTATCTTATGTAGGCTTTGGGCGAAGCATCGACCTTGCCTTCTTCGCTTCGCTTATAGGTGCTACAGCACTGATATTCAATGCAAAGGGAAATCCCTTGGGAATGGGAATGATGATTTTCTTTTGTATGATTTATGGGTATATTTCATACACCTTTTCCTATTTTGGCGAAATGATAACCTACCTTGGTATGAGCTGGCCGATGTCTATAATGGCCTTTGTTTCGTGGCTTAAAAATCCATATAAAAACAAACGGAGTCAGGTGACTATAAGCAGTGTCACCAAAAAAGATTTGGTAGTAATATTTTCAGTGGCGCTTATTGTAACGATTATTCTTTATTTTATTTTGAAGTTTTTCGGAACATCAAATCTTTTAATCAGCACTTTTTCGGTTACAACCTCGTTTATTGCGGCGGCGCTTACCTATAAAAGAAGTC
>JAFYLF010000109.1 GCA_017537195.1 Clostridia bacterium | reverse complement strand
TTTTTGATTAAAAAAATTTTTTGAGGATATAAAGCTATATATTTTTGGACAATCGAAATTGTGTCATCCTGAGAACCATCATCGCATATTATTAGTTCCCAGTTTTTATATGTTTGATTTATAATGGATTTTATTGCGGAGTCAACAGTATCGGCACAATTATAAACCCCCATAATAACCGAAACTAAAGGATTACTGTTCATTTTGTTTCTTCCTTATCCAGTTTACTATTTTTGCGTAACGCTCTGCACCTAAAAGCGGTACCAGAATTTTCATTCTAAAAAAGCGAATTAATTTAGTTTTTTTAGAAACCCATAATAAAGTGTGGTGATGGATACAATAGGTGTTTTTCGTTGTTAGCAATTTACCGCTGGTAAGGCTTTTAGCATGAAAATACTCACATGGATATATTACAATACCTTCATTTAAATTTTGAAAAGTGTTTTTTTGTTTATATCCAAATGAAGTTAAGTTTTCTTGTAACCAAGTATTATTGACTTCAGTGTTCATTGTGCCGTCATCATTTAGAAATTGCATTTTATTATAATGATATAACAGTTTTTGAAAAAACGGGTGATTTGGTTCGGAAGCCATAAATGCAGTTAAGTATCCCTGGTCATCTGTGCCTAATATCACCTTATTATCCAACATGTCATTGAAAGTTTTTTTAACTTCTATATCCGTATCCAGATAAAAGCCACCGTGTGTTTTGAGGGCATATATACGGACATAATCTGATACAAACGCATATTTTTTTCTGTCGTATGCTTGTCGCACGAAAGGAGCAATATCTAAATTGAAGTTTTTTTCATTCCATAGTATAAATTCATAATCTTTAAGATGCGATTTCCAGGAATTAATGCAAAATTTTATTTTTTCGGGCATTTCATTATTTCCAAACCAACAATAGTGAATGATTTTTGGTATCATAAATTTTCATCCTTTTAAAGATAGTGTTTAATCGAATATAATTTTAATGTACTCAAATAACGACATCTTAGCGAAATAGCTGTTGAACGGTGTGAGAATCACATGAGCGAATATCAGGTATGCCATATAACAAATGATAACAATAAGTTTTAATGTTTTTCTATTTTTGAAATCGAAAAATGAGAGCATCCAAGGTAATGACAGTGTTTGGAATATTAAAAAGTAATTGGCTAGTCGGGCAAAATAATTTGCGGTTCCAAAAAGAGCAATGAACATTATTGCGGCATTGAGTGAGGAAAGATTAAAAAACAAATGGTTCACTTTATCTTCACTATTAATTATAAATTTTTGAACAAATGCAGATAGTATTATCGGAGCCCAAACAACCAAGAGCCTAAATATGTTTACACCTTCACCCATGAATTCGGATTGGCTATAGTCTTGACCTAGCATATCAGTAACGCTTAGGACGGCACCTAAAAGATTTTCAAGTAATATACCTACGATATATGCGCCGCCAAAAAGAAACCAGGTTTTTTGTGTCCAAGGTTTAAACATTAAAAATGGAACAACTAAAAACACAAAGGCATAAGCGTGAAAAATCGAGGCGAAAAGAACCCAAAGTACGAAAGGAAGTTTTTTTTCGCTTAAAAACTTATCAATCCCTATAAGACAAAAAGCAATGGCTACACATTGGCGCATGGCTGCAGCGGTAAATATATAAACACCCATAGCCCAAAACAAAAATATTGTTAACCAAAAGTCATTTGAATATTTTCTTAAAAACCATAGGTATATTGAATTGGTGACTATTGAATAGAACATCAGGAAACTTTGTGAAGAAAGACCCAAATGCTTTAAAATTGTATTTACTAACTGAAACCCAGGACTGTCGCCCAAAGACCATTTTATGTTATTAAAAATATTTCCTGTTGCATTTATAAAGTAAATATATCCTTCTCTGTAGGTACCTGTATCGTTACACCACTCCCGCAGACCGACAAATAAACACATAGAGACAAGCAATATGCCGAAAAAGAATTTTTCTTTTTTTACATAAACACGATTTCCAAGTTCATTAGTTTCATAAACGGAAAAATGCTGAGATAAAGCAGCTATTATTAAAGTAAAAATAAAAATTGGCCAAAGAGTTGAAGCAGCAGACATATAGTTTTCTCCGTAAATTATTTTTTAGAAACGAGCATAGAGTTTATGCCATAAAAGTCAAGCATAGATTTATTTATAATGCTATAATCAAACTTTTGTGCGATTAAAGAATTATTATTACTGATATTTTCAAACAGTTCCATATCGTTTGTAATGGTATGTATTGCTTTTGTAAATTCTTGCGCATCAAAGGGGCTACACAAAAAACCGTTAATACCATTTTCACAAAGGTCACGAGAACCGCGATTATCACCTGAAACTATGGGTAATCCTGCTGCCATAGCTTCCATAACAGCTACAGGCAATCCCTCGCGAATAGAAGGGAAGCAACATATATCTGAAGCTTTATAAATTTCAGGGATGTCGGTTCTTTCTCCTAAAAGGTTGAAATTGTTTTCAAGCCCCAACTTTTTTGCCAATGATAACAAATTGTCGGCATTTTTGCCTTTGCCTGCAATTATGTAGTATAGGTTGTTATTTTTTAGTTGAGCCATTGCACGCAATATTACTTGGTGATTTTTGTTTTTGTTGAGTTCTCCAACTGAAGCAAGCAGAATGGCGTTTTCAGGAATACCAAGTTCTTTTCGCTTTTCGGCTTTTGATATTTGTACATCAGAAAAACGCTTGACATCAATGCCCACACCGGCAACATATTGTGTTGATTTTGCATTCAAATGATTTTTTGCAAAATTAAAGTCTTCCTTGTTAATGGTTATTAAAGTGTCTGTAAAATAGGAACAAATTTTTTCAATAGGATAATAAAGAAGCCAATTTTTGAATGGCGCACCCTTGTAAAAATGAAAACCGTGAGCGGTATAAAAAACCTTGCCGCCGTTTTTACGGAATTTTTTGCAAGCTAAACGGGTACACATAGCGGCGATGGGAGTGTGGCAATGAACAATATCATAGTGATTTTGAGAAACTATTTGTTCGATTTCTTTAACAGCTTTAAGTGTACTTTTATTTAAGGGTGAGCGTGTGCAAGAAATGGGGTAAATTTTACAGCCCCATTCGCTATAACATTCATCCACAGGTGAATCGGTTGTATTTGTTGCAATATCAACAGTATGACCTGCGTCGATAAGCTCGTTTATTAAATTTTTAAAAAAATTCATTGTACAACCAATAGTTGTAACATATAAAATTTTCATTTTATCACCTTGGCGGGAATTCCGATATATGTCCCTGATTTTTCGATGTTTTTGGTTACAACTGCGCCTGCGCCGATAACACAATCATCACATATATTTGTATTATTTATAACTGTGGCATTTGCGCCTATATGACAGTTTTTGCCGATTTTTACAGTACCGCACAAGGTCGCGTTTGGTGAAATGTGTGTGAAATTATTGATAGTGTTATCGTGTTCGATTACTGATGCAGAGTTGATGATGCAATGCTCTCCGATTTTTGAAGAAGAATTTATGACTGCCAAAGGCATTACAACAGTGCCTTTATGGATTTCAACCTGCGAGCCGATAACGGCAGTGGGATGGATAAGTGTTGCAAAGCTTAAATTGTATTTTTGAGCGATTTCCTTGCGGACGGCATTATTGCCGATTGCAATTATAAATTGCGCCTTATTCGAGAATAAAGGTGCATCTTCGATTTTGCCCAATCTGTCGAAATTCAACAGTTTTTGAATATCGCAATTATCATCTAAAAAGCCAATGATGTTATAGTCGTTAGCGGTGGCGATATCGGCAATAACTTTTGCGTGACCGCCAGCGCCTATAATAATTAAATCATGCATTCAAAATTTCCTCTGGTGTTCCTTTAAATTCTTCCATTGTAGCATTGTTTTCCTGCGAAATACCTTCGCGCTTTAAAACCTTTAAAACCGTGGTAAAAATTATTTTTGTATCGCCTAAAAATGTGATATTTTCTATGTAGGTTACATCGTCTTCAAATTTTTCTTCCCAAGTAAGAGTGTTTCTGCCATTTATTTGCGCCAAGCCGGAAAGTCCTGGACGGACAAGGTGACGCATTTTTTGTCTTTCGTTGTAAAGAGACAAATATTTTACCAAAAGTGGGCGGGGTCCCACTATCGACATATCGCCTTTTAAGATGTTTATAAGCTCGGGCAGTTCGTCAAGCGAAGTTGAGCGCAAGAACTTGCCGTATTTTGTAAGGCGCTTTTCGTCGGGCAAAGGGTTGCCGTCGGTGTCTTTTTCGTTTGTCATTGTGCGGAATTTTATAAGGCGGAAAATCTTTTCGTTTTTGCCGGGGCGCTGTTGAGTGAAAAATGGGTTACCCTTCATTTTAACTGTGCCTATTATTATTAAGACCAGCAAAACGGGGGAGAGCACTATGAGCGCACAAAGGCTAAGACAAAAATCTATCGGTCGCTTTATGTATTTTGCGTACATTATGTAACCACCTTAAAGATAGGATTTAATTAAATCAATTACGGTTTGTTGCTCGGCTGCTGTCATTTTGATGTCGCTTGGTAAACAAAGTCCGCGGGTGAATAAATCTTCGTTAACTGCGGTTGTGTCAGCAGTTATAAAATCGTTATCCATGAAAACAGGTTGCATGTGCATCGGTTTCCAAAGCGGACGGGATTCTATGTTCTCTTGGTTGAGCTTTTCCATAATTTCTAATGGTGTGATTTTTACTGACTTGTCAAGTAATATGCAGGAAAGCCAAAAGTTTGGCACGGTATCTTGAAGATACGGATTCATTGTGACAGGGCAGTTTTCAAACCCTTTTTTATAGCGATTATAAATATCGGTCTTAAGCCCGCGGTGTTCTTCAAGGTGTAAAAGCTGACCTCTGCCGATGCCTGCTACAACATTACTCATACGGTAGTTATAGCCGATTTCTTTATGTTCATACCAAGGATACGGCTCTCGTGATTGGGTTGCCCAGAAAAACGCTTTGTCACGAGCGGATTTATCCTCGGTCAAAAGCATACCGCCGCCAGAGGTGGTGATAATTTTATTCCCGTTAAAGCTAATGGCAGCATATTTTCCAAATGTGCCGCATTCCTGTGCCTTATATTTAGCCGAGAGCGCTTCGGCGGCATCTTCAATTAAAATTGCGTTATACCTATTACAAATTTCTATGATTTCATCCATCTTTGCGGGTGTGCCGTATAGGTGGGCAAGCATAACAACCTTCGCTTGCGGATATTTTTGGAATGCTTTTTCTAAAGCGGCGGGGTCCATATTCCAAGTATCTTTTTCACTGTCTATAAAAACAGGAACACCGCCCTCATAAACGACAGGATTAACTGTTGCAGAAAAGGTCATATCGCTGCAGAGAACGATATCACCCTTTTTTACTTCCGCAAGTTTTACTGCCAAATGTAAGGCCGATGTGCCGGAATTTAGGGATAAACAGGATATATTTTTAGTATTCGAGCTTAAAAATTCACTCATTTCAGTTTCGAAGTTATCGCAATTAAAACCAAGAGGCGCTATCCAATTTTTTTCAAATGCTTCGTTAACAAAGGCTATTTCTTCACTGTGCATTGTCGGTGTTGAAAGTGAAAGCCGCTTATTCATTTAATCTCGCACCTCTTTTGAATTAAGTAAATACTTACAATTATACATATATATAATAACATACCACAATAAATAAGTCAATTAAAAAGAAATACCAATAGATTTTAGTATATAATACAAGCACCCGTTCATATTTTTAGAATACGAAAGGGTGCTTTTTTATGAAATATATCGTTATTACTAAAAAACATTTGATGCTGGCGATTTGTGTTGTGCTAGGGGTTGCGGTCGCACTTATTGGCTCGGTTAATATTTTCGCTGATAGTGACCGTCTTTTGCCGATTTACTGTGTCGAAACCGAGAAAAAACAGGTGGCAATTTCATTTGATGCGGCGTGGGGGAATGACGATACACAGCAGTTAATTGACATTCTCGCCGAGTATAAAGTCCCTGCTACATTTTTTGTGGTTGGTGCGTGGGTAGATAAGTATCCTGAGTCGGTAAAAGCGCTGTCAGATGCGGGTCACCAGATACAAAATCATTCAAATACACACCCGCATATGCCGCAGCTTTCCCGCGCGCAAATGAAGGATGAAATCACCTGTTGCAACGAGAAAATCAAGGCTATAACGGGGGTTGAGCCGACACTGTTGCGCCCGCCTTATGGCGACTATGATAATACGCTTATTGAGACTATGAACGAGCTTAAAATGGCTACGATCCAGTGGGATGTTGACAGCCTTGACTGGAAAGAAAATGCCACGCCTGAAAGCATTTGTAATAGGGTTACAAGCAAGGTTAAAAACGGTTCTATTGTGCTATTTCACAACGATGCCGACCACACCCCCACCGCACTCCCAAACATCCTC
>JAFYLF010000108.1 GCA_017537195.1 Clostridia bacterium | reverse complement strand
TGCCAATTTTCACCGCTTACAACAATCACGCGATTGTTATAAAGTTCATTACTTTCGATTTTTTGGGTTACTTCACGCATAATTTCCTTTTCGGTTTGTTGGCGCAAACTATTTAAGGAATCAATTTCATTGGCAATCTCAAGTGCTTTTAGCATATTTTTTTCACATAAAAGCTCAACTGCTTTAGCAGCGTTTCCCATTCTGCCTGCGGCATTTATTCTGGGGCATATTGAAAATGCAATCTTTTCGGAAGTAACATCTGATAATGTAACGCCCGAAACATTCAAAAGAGCTGAAAAGCCCGTTAAAGCGGATGTTCTTAACTTATTTACACCATATTTTACAATGCTTCGGTTTTCATAAGTCAAAGGCATAACATCTGCAATAACCGCAACCGCCAAAATGTCGGCAAAATATGGTAAAAGTTCTTCGGGTTCTTTTCCCTCCATCACGCAAATAAGTTTAAAAACCACCTGTGCGCCGCAAATTGATTTGAATTCTGATGGACAATCATTTCTATGCGGGTCAACTACCGCTGCCGCATTGGGTAAAATCTCACCAGGTAAATGGTGGTCGGTTACAACAACTGTCATTCCAAGGTTATTCGCAAGGTCAATTTCCTTATGACAAGCAATACCGTTATCTACAGTTATAATCAGGTTAACACCCAAATTTGCAAGTTGTTCAACCGCTTTACAATTCATACCGTAGCCTTCACTGAAGCGGTCAGGAATATAATAAATACAATTTGCATTTCTGCTTTTTAAATAGTTATATAATATAGCGGTAGCGGTAACACCGTCACAATCATAATCGCCAAAAATTGCGATTTTTTCTCCACTTGCAATACTCATATTAACAATATCGGCGGCATGCATAATATCAGCAAGTGTATAAACATCATCAAAACAAGGTTCGTCTGATAAAAACTGTTCTAAATCAGTGGGGTCAGTATATCCGCGGGCAGACGCAATAAGGGCTACGATTGGTTCCACTTCGCAAACTTCTGCCAATTCTTTTGCAAGTGTTTTATCAGTTTCATTAATAACCCACTTTTTAAAGCCCATATTACCACCGCCTTTTTACATAATAATACATTATATTTTAGCATTAAAGCCAAGATTTTTCAATAATTTTATTATAAAACAGCAAAGTTTTTATACTATTTATTATAAAAATAATAAAACTCCGCTTTTGCGGAGTTTTATGTATTATCAACTGACTGTTTTTTTATACCAAAAAGCATTCTCAAAATCGGTTGCAAGAATTTAGGACCCTTAAAAATTACAACTTTCATAAAATACCTCCGCTAACATTTACTGCAAGAGCAACCAAGTATTATAACCCAGATTGCAAGCACAGCAATTAAAAATTTAGGAGGACAAAAGCAACTGATTAAAAGACCGCCCGCAAAGGCAATTCCTACAAAACCTTTATTAAAAGAAAATCTTTTTCGCATTTTGTTTCCCCCTTACAATAACATTATATCGGGAGAAATTAAAAATGTTACAAATTTTATCTTTTTTGTGCTTCCCAAGGTTTTAAATCTTTTAATTCATCAAAAATTTTAATATATGACTCATGACGTGTAGGTTCAACTTCACCGTTTTTTACAGCCTCCAGCACCTGACAGCCATTTTCTTTTGTGTGGGTACAAGAAGTAAATTTGCATTGGTAAATTCTATCGCCAAAATCATAAAAACATTCAGCAAGGCTTTCTTTAAAACCGTAATCGTTATTATCGTGCTCAATAGATGAAAAACCTGGTGTATCAACAACATAACCGCCAAAATCAAGTTTATAAGCCTCGATATGACGGGTTGTATGCCTACCTCTTCCCAACTTTTCGCTAACATTACCTGTGGCGATAAAATTATCACCAAAAAGATAATTTAATATGCTCGACTTACCAACACCAGAATTGCCCGTAAAAACACTGACACAGTCTTTCAGTTCAAGCATAATATCCTGCATTCCGTTACCGTTGTGTGCAGATACAACATAGGTTTTAAAGCCTGCATTTTTATATATGCGCACGAAATCAGAAAAATCGCCCATATCAGATTTATTGAAAACAATTATCGGCTCAATATTATTATAACGGGCAATAGCCGTCATTTTATCAATAATATAGGTGTTTGGTGCGGGTGTTGAGTACGATGAAACAATAAACAGCTTATCAATATTAGCAGCATTCGGGCGTTTAAGCGAATTTTTACGCTCTAAAATCCTGTTTATAACGCCACAAGAATCGTCTAACGCTTCAACCTCTACCCTATCTCCTACCAAGGGGGAAAATCCGCTTTTGCGGAAATTTCCCCTTGCTTTACATTCAAAGATTTTGTCTTCGGCTTCAACATAGTAAAAGGAAGACAAGGCTTTAATAATAATTCCAATCATTAAACTATTACCCATCAATTATTGGAAGAATTGGAGCCGGTTGATTGATTACCCGAAGTAGTTGTGCTACTGTCTTCAGAACTTTCATTATCAGCGGGCTTGAAGGTATTAGAACTAATAACCACAACATTGTTCTTTTGACTTCTAAAGTCAACCGATATTGTTTGATATTCCTCGGATTTTCCGTTTTCACCCTTAATCATAACAGTATAATTTTCTGTTTTGTTAGTTGAGGTTATATCCTTAAAGGTGTATTTTGTGATTTTAGTTAAATCAAGATTTTCACTTGTTTTAATGTTTTTACCGTTGAGCCACAAGGAAACTGAACAAACATCTTCAGGGAAAACAGAAGGAAGACTTATTTCAATATCGGTTTCATAAACACCGCTGCTTACATAAAGTGTAACAGTGCTACCCTCTGGGATTTTTTTAGATCCACCCTGTGGATCTTGTCTTAAAACATAATCTTTAGGTTGGTTACTGTCAGCAGGAGTGAGATTTACATTTTCAACCTTAACATTAAGATTCAGATCTTCGATTTTTTCCTTTGCCTGAGCAATAGGCTCACCAATTACATTAGGAACATCAACCAAAACCTCTGCCTTACCTGTAGATACGAATATCTTTATAGAAGCACCTTCGGGAACTACTGTTGAACGTTGTGGGTCGGTGCGGATAACCAAACCCGCTTCAACCTCTTCACTTGCTTCTTCAACTGTCACAACTTTAAAACCATGAGATTTTTCAAGTTCATTAATTGCAAAAGTTTCTGACTTTCCATACACATCAGGAACGTTAAGACGAGATTCACCAATGCTTACAAACAAAGTGATTTGTGCATCTTTTTTAAGTTTTTGACCTTCGGGAATTGATTGCTCGTAAACAACATTGGCTTCATAGTCATTGTTAAAATCATATTCAACCTTAAAGTCAAAATTATCATTATACTCGGCATTTGATTCTATATCAGAAAGCTTTTGACCGATAAATTTCGGGCATTCAATTTCAGCGCCTGTATTTTTGAACAAACGTGGAATAAAGATTATTGCTAATGTAATTAAGCCAATAACCAAAGCGGCAGCAACACCGGTTAAAATCGGGATAATGTTATTTTTTTCTTTTGTTATTGACTCTTCTTGCTGATCATCAATTTCTTCATTTATATCGTTTACAAACTTTGTTGGTGCGTTATCAACAAAATATGGATAAGCAAAGGTCAATGACGGGTCTTTGCGGAAAGCGGATAAATCGCAAAGAAGCTCCGAAGCAGATTGGTAACGTCTTTCCTGACTTTTTTGCATTGCGTGTAATGTGATTTGTTCAAGTCCTTGCGGAATTGAACCATTAATTTCAGTTGGGAGTTGAGGTTCGCGCTGTAACTGCATAATAGCAACCGAAACGGCGCTTTCAGCCTGAAACGGAAGCTTTCCTGTTAGCATTTCATAAAGCATTACTCCTACTGAATAAATATCAGTTTTTTCGTCAGTCTTTTCTCCTCTTGCCTGTTCGGGACTGATATAATGAACCGAGCCTATCGCCTTATCAGTAATTGTGCGTTGGTCATTACGGGCAAAACGCGCAATACCAAAGTCAGTAACTTTGATTGTACCGTCTTCCAAAACCATAATATTTTGTGGCTTAACATCGCGGTGAACAATGCCCTTATCGTGAGCGTGTTGAAGACCTTTAAGAATTTGAATTGTAAAATGAACCGCATCCTTCCAACGAAGACTTCCTTCGTTTTCTATTAGTTCTTTTAAGGTGATACCCTCAATATATTCCATAACGATATACTGAATAAGATCACCAAAGCTTACATCGTAAACACTTACAATATTCGGATGTGAAAGCATTGCTATTGCTTTAGATTCGTTTTTGAAACGACGCAAAAATTCTTGATTAGAAAGAAATTCTTCTTTTAAGATTTTTACAGCAACCAAGCGGTTTTCAACGTTGTCAAATGCTTTATACACAACAGCCATACCGCCAACGCCGATGATTTCTTTAATTTCATATCTTCCGTCAAGTCGTTTACCTAAAAATTTATCCATAATTTTCAACCCTTTCTTAAATAGCAGTAAGTGTCACAACAGTAATGTTGTCGCCACCGCCGTTTTTATTTGCAGTATCAACTAATTTTTCACAAACTGTGTCTAACTCATTATTTCTAAATATTTTAAAAATTGTACTTTCATCAACAAAATTTGTTAATCCGTCACTGCACAATAATAAACTTTGTCCAGAACCTATAGTCAAAAAATCTGTATCCGATATGACTTCTTCTTCAACACCGAGCGCCCGAGTTATAACATTTTTTCTGGGGTGTACACTAGCATCTTCCGGGCTTATTTTACCCGATTCTATAAGAGATTGAACAATAGAATGGTCCTTTGTGAGCTGAAGTAATGTGTCGTTCACAAGATAAATTCTACTATCTCCCACGTGAGCAATTACGACATCGTTATCCTTTACAACCGCTACAGCTATTGTAGTTCCCATTCCTTTTAAGGCTTCGTTGTTTGTTGCACGGTCAAAGATTTGAAAGTTTGCACTTGAAATTGCACTTTTTATAACCCTTTCAATATCCTCATTTGTCATATTTTCACGGTAAGAATTGTAAAGATACTCACTGACAGTTTTAACAGCAATTTCACTTGCGATGTTACCTGCATTTGCACCGCCCATACCGTCACATACAATTGCAAAGGTGAAGTTTTTAGCAATATCACCCGCTATAAAAGCGTCCTGATTACTGTTTCTTATAACACCCTTGTCAATCTTACTGTGTATTATCATCAAGCAGCACCTCCTTATGTTTTCTTCTCAGTTGTCCGCACGAGGCGTCAATATCAGCGCCGAGCGTTCTGCGGACAGTTGCATTTATACCGTTATATTTCAAGCGTTCTTTAAAACGCAGAATTTTTTGTATGTTAGGTTTTTTGAAAGAATTTTCTTTAACGGGGTTTGCGGGTATTAAATTCACATGGCACATAATACCTTTGAGTTTTCTTGCTAATTCATCAGCGCATTCGTTACTGTCATTAACGCCCTCAATTAAGGCGTATTCAAAGGAAATTCGCCGAGTTGTCACTTTTTGATATTCTTTACAAGCATTTAAAAGAGCATCAATATTCCATTTTTTATTTACTCGCATCATAGAGTTTCTGATTTTATCATTTGGAGCGTGGAGTGAAATTGATAGGGTTATTGGGAAATTATATTTTGCCAACTTTTCAATACCGTTTACTACACCCGAAGTCGAAAGTGAAATATGGCGAAGACCGATATTAAGACCTTCATCGTGTGATACCAACTCTAAAAACTTTATTGAGTTATCAAAATTATCAAGCGGTTCGCCCATGCCCATCATAACAACATTTGAAACTCGGATATTGTTATCAGTTTGCGCTTTTGTAATTTGAGCGAGCATTTCGGAAGCAGTCAGATTGCGATACAGTCCATCAAGCCCCGAAGCGCAGAATGAACAACCCATTCGGCAACCAACCTGCGTTGAAATACAAACGGTATAGCCGTGCTCATATTTCATCAAAACCGATTCGATAAATTCCCCGTCAAATAGCTCGTAAACATATTTAACTGTACCGTCAATTTTTGATACGAACTTTTTAACAATTTTAACATTTGCTATATAACATTTTTCATTTAAGATTTCGCGCAAGGAATTTGGGATATTGGTCATTTCTGAAAAATCTTCAATACCCGATTGGAGCCATTTGAAGATTTGTTTCGCACGAAATTTAGGCTGTGACAAATCGTCTAAAAATCCAGTTAATTCATCAATTGAAAATGAACGGATATCTTGTTTTTCCAAAACAACCCTCCTTTTAATTTTTTTCTAACAATGCGCAGAAAAACCCATCTGTGCCGTCGGTATGAGGCATAAATGTATGCGAATATTTAAGCGAGAAATCATTGTTTTCGCTTAAAAACCGATTTACAACATCCTCGTTTTCGGATTTTCTTAAGGTACAGGTGGAATAAAGTATCCTACCGCTTTGTTTCAAATATTTTTTTGCATTATTTAAAATTTTAAGTTGAATTTCAGGCAAATCTTCAAAATCTTTAATGTTTTTATACTTAATTTCAGGCTTTCGGCGGATAATACCAAGTCCCGAACACAAAACATCACATAAAATACAGTCAAACTCGCCTAATTCTTTATTATAAACAGTAGCATCCTGAACTTGAGCGCTTATAATATCAAGTCCCAAACGCTTTGCACCGTCTGAAATCAGTTTGCATTTATGTTCATAAAGGTCGCAAGAGATAATTTCGCCTTTATTTTCCATTAAAATTGCCGAAGAAAAACTCTTACCACCAGGAGCTGCGCACATATCGAGCATTCTCTCATTAGGTTTAGGATTTAAAACAGTTACAACTTTTTGAGAAGCAGTATCCTGCACAAAGAATTTTCCTTGTTTATAAACTTTGCTATTGGCAATATCTATGCCGTTTTTAAGAATGACACTACCAAAAATCTCGCCTTTTTGCGCCTCTACTTCGATTTCGTTCACAAATGAATCAATATCAGTTTTAATTGTATTTACCTTTAAAGTTAACGGTGCGGGTTCTAAACTTGCCTTTAAAAGTTCAATTGTATCACTTTTACCGTAATCGTTTATTAGACTTTCAATAATCTCAACAGGGCAAGAATAAATAACGCTTAAATCTTCTATGCTGTCACTATTCGGCAATAAATTTTCACTTCTTAAAACGTTGCGAAGAACCGCATTTACAAAGCCTGAATTTCGGCTTTCTTTTGAGTTTTTAATAAGCTTTACTGCTTCATTTACTGCGGCGCTTTCGGGGATTTTATCCATAAACATCATTTGATAAAGCGCTACTCTTAAAACTGCAAGTGAAAATTGCGAAACCTTTTTAAGCGGTGTTTTTATGTGTTTTGATAAAACGTAATCTAAAGTGATTTTACGCTCTATTACTCCGTAAACAAGCGCAGTTACAAAGGCTTTATCACCGCTTGAAATTTCTAAATCTTTAAATATTGAATTTATTGTAAGATTAGAATAAGAATTATCTTTTTCAATCTTAACTAAAATTTTTACGGCAATCTTTCTTGCGTTTAGCATACTATTCTCCAATAACTGTGCCAAGCGGAATTTGTTTTCCGTTAAGCATTTGTTTTGCAGTCATGGCCTTTGAACCTTCGGGCTGTAATTCTAAAATGCGAATTGAACTGCCATTACCACAAGCAATTTGCAGGTTTTCGGTATTGCAAATAACAGTACCGCTTGGCTTTGTGGTATTTTCGCCGATTTTGGTTTTAATAACTTTTATACGTTTTCCGTCAAGGAAGAAGAAAGCGCAAGGCCAGGAATAATACCCACGTACTGCATTGTGAATTTCCTGTGCAGTGAGTGAAAAATCAAGTTTTGCCATATCTTTCTTGATAATTGGAGCGTATGAAGGCTCCCCTGTTTGTTTTTTAGGGGCAATTTCGCCTTTTTCAAGCTTTTTAAGGGTTGATAGCATCAGTTCGGCACTGACTACTGAAAGTCGGTCAAAAAGTTCTTCGGCGGTCTCATTTTCACCAATTTGCACCTTTGATACTTCGAGTATATCACCTGTATCCATACCCTCATCCATAAGCATTGTGGTAACACCGGTTTCACGCTCACCTTGAACGATACACCACTGTATAGGAGAAGCGCCACGATACTTTGGTAAAAGTGATGCGTGACCGTTAACACAACCGTACTTGGGTAAATCTAAAATCTCTTTCGGCAAAATTTTGCCATAAGCAACAACAACAATAGCATCAGGATTGATTTCTTTCAAAATCTCTAACGCTTCCCCTGTTCTTACCGAATTTGGTTGATAAACAGGTATGTTATTTTCTATAGCCAACACCTTAACAGGCGGTGCGGTTAAAATTTGCTTTCTGCCGACGGGTTTGTCAGGTTGAGCAAAAACGGCGCAAATTTCGTGTTCGCTCTCAATTAACGATTTAAGGGTTACCGCCGCATAGTCAGGGGTTCCCATAAAAACAATTCTCATAATATTTTTCCCTTTTTGCTCTATCAATATAAAGTACACCGTCAAGGTGGTCAATTTCGTGGCAAAGCGCACGGGCTTTTAGTCCCTCGCCTGTGACAGTGAAATTGTTGCCGAACCTATCTTGTGCGCGAACTGTAACTTTCATTGGTCTTGTTACTTCGGCAGATTTTCCCGGCAAAGAAAGACAGCCCTCATTATCGGTTTGTTTACCGCTCATTTCGGTGATAACAGGATTTATTAGTTCAATAAGACCATCGCCAACATCAATTACACAAAATCTTCTTAAAATACCAATTTGCGGAGCAGCAAGTCCTACACCCTCTGCCTTATACATTGTTTCTTTCATATCATCAAGCACAGTCCAGAGCCTTTCGTCAAACTGCATCTGTGTTCGGCAAATCTTTCTTAAAACATCGTCGCCTAATGTGACAATATTTCTAATAGCCATAATATTCCTCCTAAATAACGGTCTCTGGATTGAAATCAACCGTTACTGAAACATCTTTCAAAAGTTTGATTTGAGTCGCTTTTTTAAGCATTTCTCTAAAGCGTTTATTGTTTTTACATTTAATAAGCATTCTGAACCGATAGCGATTATTGACTTTAGCAATAGCCGATGCTGTCGGTCCTAAAATAATAAGTTTTATATCGCTATACTCATCATTTAGCATTTCCCGAATATTGTCAAAAATGCCATTTATTGCCGACAAGGCATCTTCTCGGTAAAC
Organism: Clostridia bacterium; assembly: GCA_017537195.1. Lineage (GTDB taxonomy): Bacteria > Bacillota > Clostridia > Oscillospirales > Acutalibacteraceae > UBA737. The sequence goes on along the minus strand of JAFYLF010000108.1, from coordinate 2,072 downwards.
CGAATTAGCGCAGATATAACAAATATCACAATAGGGCGGGAAAGTAAGTAATTGGCGTGTCATAATTTCGCTATTATAAAAACTATCGTAATCTTGGTTTTTGGCAAGTTCGATTATGTTATTATCGGGGTTTACTGTTTGAATAATAGCCTTACCCTCATTTTCTCCCCTACCTGCTCTGCCTACTACCTGTGTAAGTAATGAGAAGGTGCGTTCAAAACTCCTAAAATCTTCGCTATACAAAGCACCGTCTGCACCAAGTACACCGACTAAAGTAACATTAGGAAAATCAAGCCCTTTTGCGACCATTTGAGTACCCAAAAGTATATCGTATTCACCATTTGCGAAATCACTTAAATACTTTGAATATGAGTCGCGGGAAATTGTACTGTCGGCATCAAGCCTTAAAATTCGGGCATTCGGGAAAAGCGCTTTTAACTCTTCTTCGGCTTTTTGAGTACCAAGTCCTAAAAACTTCAAATGCTCTTTTTCGCATTCGGGACATTTATTGGTAACTGCAATTGAATGACCGCAATAGTGACACATAAGTCGTTTATTTGCCGAATGATAGGTCATAGAAATACTACAGTTAGGGCAAGTAGCAACATAACCGCAATCAGGACAGGAAATGTATGTATTATGACCTCGGCGATTGAGAAGAATTATTGCTTGTTTTTTGTTTTCGAGCACCTGTGACAGTTCTTCGTATAAAACTGTGCTGACACTTCCCGAATTACCATTTAATATTTCTTTTTTCATATCAACCACAGTAACGGGCGGAAGTTTAGCATCGCCATATCTGTTTTTAATGGTATAAAGTGAATATTTACCTTGTTTTGTTTTTGTGTAGGTTTCAACCGAAGGTGTAGCCGATGCTAAACACAAAAGTCCCTTATGGTAAGCCGTACGGAATTTTGCTAAATCTCTCGTATGGAAACGAGGCGATTTTTCCGATTTATAGGTGTGTTCCTGCTCTTCGTCAATAATAATAAGACCTAAATCTTTAAAGGGCGCAAAAATAGCGCTGCGGGTACCAATAGCAATTAAAGCATCACCATTTTTTATGCGCTTCCATTCGTCCATACGCTGTCCTTGTGACATTGCACTATGGAAAACTGCAATTTTACTGCCGTAACGGCTTGTAAAAATATTTATCATTTGAGGTGTCAGCGCAATTTCGGGCACCATAACGATTACACCCTTATTATCCGCACAAACACGGTCCACAAGTTTTAAAAACACCTGTGTCTTACCCGAGCCGGTAACACCGTATAAAAGCGATACCTTGCCGTCTATATTCTCATAATCGGCAATTAAGCCTTCATAGGCTATTTGCTGTTCATTTGTTAGGGTGACAACCGAATTTTCAAGTTTGTAATTTGCATTGTAAGGCTTTCTGAAAACCTGTTTTTCAAAGACAGTCAACACGCCTTTTTGGATAAGATTTTCAATTACCGAAAGTGAAACACCTGTAAAATAGCGAATTTCTTTAACACTTGCACTTTCAATATCCGTAAGTAAATCAACAACTTCTCTTTGACGTGGTGTAATTTTAACACCGCTATAATCATCACAAAGTCGCACCCATTTTTGAGTAGCGTCCGACATTTTTTGTCGTGTTTCGCTGTTTTTGATTAGTAATTCTTTATCTACAAGTGACTGTAACTCTTCCTTTGAAACCTCAAAAAGTGAAAGTAGAGCGCCTTCTTCGGTCTCACCTTTTTTCTTTAAGTATGAGAAGATTTCGCTCTCTTTCTGGCTTAAAAGAGAAAAAGATACGAACTCATCATTGTGCGAATAAAAGTTTAATAAGCGGTGTGTTATGCCAGACGGCAACATAATATTAACTGCATCATAGTAATTACAAAACACCGTCTCGTGCATATATTCACACATTTTAAGGCTTTCTTGGTTTAAAACAGGTTCTTTATCTATAACCGAAAGTATTGGTTTTAACTTATCGATATCACTTTCATCGATTTCGAAAACCATACCCTGTTTTTTTAGGTTGCCCTTACCAAAAGGCACAACAACACGACAGCCTATTGATAAAAAGGAATTTTCAGGAACTA
>JAFYLF010000107.1 GCA_017537195.1 Clostridia bacterium | reverse complement strand
TAGAAAGACCGGTAATATCAGCCTCAGCTTTGCGTAGCAATTCTGAATCTTTTATATCTGCTAAATTTTTAAGCACGTTTACATCATCATATAAATAAGGGTCACGCATTTGTTATACCTCCGTTACAAAACCATATCTTTTGAGTGTTTGTTCAAAAACAGATAAAAATGTAATATTTCCGTTTTTCCAATTAGTAAGGTCGTTTTTAACCCTGTCGCTTACGGGAACACCCTCGATTGAAGTCATAGCATCAGAAAAGGAAATTCGTTTTTCTTTTTCGTCAGCAGATATGCTATCCATGCCGCTTGTGAGTTTTAACATTTTTAATTTGCGGAGCAATGCTTTGTCTAACAACTCTGCGGCAGTTTCAATATCTGCAAGTCTTAAAATAACTTCAGGAAGTTCTGCCTCGTATTCTTTTCTTAAAGAAAGCTGATTTGTTATTTCTTCTGCTTCTTCAGCCTTAATATATTTACTCTCAACAGTATCGCCGTTACGGGTTTGCAAATATAAATATTGCTTACCACCAATCGTCTTTTTGGAAATATATCCTTTAGGCAAAATGCTAAGCTTTTGCTCGATTTCAAGTTTCTGCGCAAGTAATTCTTTATATTCAAAAATAATATCTCTCATATCATAGCCTCCTGACTACTAATAGTATATCACAAATTAACCTACAAATCAACAATAATTTGAAAATTTGTAGGTTAATTATAACTATGCCGTAATCAAGAGGGCAATGATTCAATTTGATTTTCTTTCAAGACCGCCATCACTCGCAACAAACAAGGTAATACCTAAACATATTAGAAAAGCTCCTGTTGATGTTGAGACCTTATATAAAAGTGCGAGATAGCCTGTCCGAATAGTAATTAAAATCAAAATCAGCATAACAATACACTTAAACAGCTTCATTTTAAATCTCCTTTTATGTATTAAAAAGCCTTATTTCAAGCGGTTTTGTCAGCTGCTCCGCCGTTGTCATTCCATATAGATTGTTGTGCTTCACCGAATCTCTGATAATGCACTATCTCACGCTGACGCAAGAATTTGAGTGGTTCTAATATATCAGGATCGTCTATAAGGCGAATCAAGTTATCATAGGTTACTCTTGCCTTTTGCTCAGCAGCAAGGTCTTCATGCAAGTCGGCGAGAACATCGCCCTTTGACTGAATATATTCAGCACGCCAAGGTAGACCCGAAGCCGCTACGGGATATACGCTAGCAGTATGGTCAACAAAGTATTTATCGAACCCGCTCTTTTTAATTTCTTCCGGTGTTAAATTCTTTGTAAGCTGATGCACCATAGCGCATACCATTTCCAAGTGGGCTAATTCTTCTGTACCAACATCGGTCAAGATACCCTTAACCTCATTAAAAGGCTGACCGAAACGCTGTGTGAGATAACGCATTGAAGCGCCAAGCTCACCATCAGGGCCGCCATATTGACTTATAATTATTTGAGCGTATTTTGGATTTGGATTTTTAATGTTTACAGGAAACTGTAATTTTTTCTCATATTGCCACATACTTAAACCCCCTCATTTTCCCAAGGCCATGGAGACGACAACCACTGCCAACAGCCGTTCGCAGGAACATCGGCAGGAGTTACAATATATGATCCGTATTTTTCCTCATAAAGCGCAATACAATCTTTACGCTTCTGACGGTATTCTCTTAACAATTCCATCGCTTTTTTGCAAACAGGATGTGTGTCAAGATAAAGCACCAATTCGTGTATTGCAAAATCAAGCGCATGGATTTTTTTCTTTAATGCTTGTTTATCATTCATATCTTTTACCTCCATAAAAAGGCTTGTCAATATTGGGGAAAATTGTGCCTCTTTTGAAGCCGTCCTCGGTTTCGTAAACGCTGTCACATGGTTGCATATTCACAAACGCCATTGTGAGAATGTTACCATTCACAGCATTATAATCTGTTTCTAAACAAAAATCACTGTTAAAGCATTCTTTCGAAACAGGTTTGTTTTCATTATTATGGTTAGTTTGACGATAAAGTTCTAACATATCAAATATTCTTCTGTCCATCTGACTACTCCTTTATTAACTTTTATTTTTAATATCCCTTTAACAGTATATTTTAAAACAATGGTGTTTGTTACACAGTTGTAATTTTACATATTTGTATTATTATAGGATTTTTTAAAAAAGCACTTGTAATTTATTGACGAATAGTATATACTTAGTGTAAAAGGGCGAAAATTGGTAATTTTCACACAATATTTTGTTGTGCTATTACTTTTTTGCCAAATTTTAAGGAGGTGCTTGTATGAGCGAACCGTCAAATTTATTCGTTTGTTTACTTGGAATCGGCACTGTATTCATTGGTCTTATTTGCTTGATTTTACTTTGTAAAATCGTTGGTCTTTTAACCAATAAAAAAACTGCTGTTTCGGAAACTTCATCTGCTCTTGTTGTAAATACTACTCCTGTAGCAAAAGTTTCTCAAACAATCGAAAACCGTCAGGAAATTATTGCCGCAGTATCTGCTGCAATCGCCGAAGAATTAGGTACTGATATTTCGGCACTTCGAATTTTGTCTTTCAAAAAAATTTAAAAGAAAAGGTGTAAAAAAATGAAAAAGTATAATGTAACAGTAAATGGTACTTCTTATGAAATCACTCTCGAGGTTGTAGATGCAGCAGAGGTTAAGGCTGCTCCCGCTGCCGCAGCAGCTCCTGCCCCTGTGGCTGCTCCCGCTGCCGCTCCTGCTCCCGTAGCTGCAGGTGGCGAAACTGTAACAAGCCCAATGCCCGGCACTATCCTTTCTGTAAATGTGCAAAACGGCGCAAAAGTTTCTAAGGGTGATGTTCTCATGGTTTTAGAAGCTATGAAGATGGAAAACGAAATCATCGCTCCTTGCGACGGTACAATCGCATCAGTTAATGTTCAAAATGGTGCTGCTGTTGAAACAGGCGCTACCCTTTGCGTTATCGCTTAATTCTTTTTGTTTAAAGGAGAATTAAAAAAATGGACGCAATAATGAATTTTATTAAAGAAACCGGTTTCTATTCTTTAATAGGCGGTTTTCTTTCAAACGGCGGATGGCAAAATCTTGTTATGATTTTGGTGTCACTCCTCCTTTTATGGCTCGCAATCAAGAAGCAGTTTGAACCGCTTCTTTTGATTGGTATCGCATTCGGTATGCTTCTTACCAATCTTCCCGGCGCAGGACTTTATAACCAAGAACTTTGGAACGAGTTTATGAACTCTGCTTCTGAAAACTACCACAGTTACGGTTATATTCTTGCAAACGGCGGTTTGCTTGACTATTTATATATAGGTGTTAAAACCTGTATCTATCCTTGCCTCATTTTCGTAGGCATCGGCGCTATGACCGACTTTGGTCCCCTTATTTCCAACCCCAAGTCCTTACTTTTAGGCGCTGCTGCGCAAATTGGTATTTTCGCTACATTCCTTGGCGCTAAAGCATTAGGCTTTGATGGTTTGGAAGCATCTTCTATTGGTATTATCGGTGGTGCCGACGGTCCTACAGCAATTTTCGTAACTTCACAGTTGGCTTCTCACCTTTTAGGACCTATCGCTGTTGCGGCTTACAGCTATATGGCTTTGGTACCTGTAATTCAACCTCCTATTATGAAGTTACTCACAACTAAAAAGGAACGCGAAATTGTTATGAAGCCTCTTCGTCAGGTTTCAAAGACCGAGAAGATTATCTTCCCGATTGCTGTAACAATCTTTGTAGCACTTCTCGTACCTTCAGCCGCTCCGCTTGTTGGTTGCTTGATGCTCGGTAACCTTTGGAAAGAATCAGGCGTTGCTGACAGACTTTGCAAAACCGCTCAAAACGAGCTTATGAATATCGTTACAATATTCCTTGGTATCTCGGTTGGTGCTACTGCAGTTGCATCTAACTTCTTAACAATACAAACACTTTCAATCATCGCTTTAGGTGTTGTTGCATTCGGTGTGGCATCTGCTTGCGGTGTACTCTTTGCAAAGTTTATGAACCTATTTACCAAGAACAAGATGAATCCCCTTATTGGTTCTGCAGGTGTTTCTGCAGTTCCTATGGCCGCCCGTGTTTCACAAATGGTTGGTCAAAAGGCAAACCCCTCAAACTTCTTGCTTATGCACGCTATGGGTCCGAACGTTGCAGGTGTTATCGGTTCGGCTATCGCTGCAGGCGCATTGATTGCTATATTCGGATAAGGAGTTTATTATGGAAAATAAAAAGTTACTCATTACTGATACCATTCTTCGTGACGCTCACCAATCACAAGCGGCTACAAGAATGAAAATCGAAGATATGATTCCCGCACTCGAACGCCTTAACGAAATCGGTTATTGGTCGCTCGAATGTTGGGGCGGCGCTACATTCGATGTTTGTATGCGCTTCCTTAACGAAGACCCATGGGAAAGACTTCGCACACTTAAAAAATATATGCCTGACACAAAGCTTCAAATGCTTTTCCGCGGACAGAACATTTTAGGTTATAAGCACTATGCTGACGATGTTGTTGACAATTTCGTTGGTAAATCAATCGAAAACGGTATTGAAGTTATTCGTATTTTCGATGCGCTTAACGATACCCGTAACCTTGAACAAGCTATAAAGAGCTGTAAAAAATACGGTGGTATTTGTGAACCGGCATTAAGTTATACTGAAAGCCCAGTTCACAACGAAGAATACTTCGTAAAGCTTGCAAAAGAGCTTGAACAAATGGGCGCTGACGTTATTTGTATCAAGGATATGGCTAACTTACTTCTTCCCTTTGATGCTTATTCACTCGTTAAAAAGCTCAAAGAGAATGTAAATGTTCCGATTCACCTTCATACCCACAATACAACTGGTACAGGCGATATGGTTTACCTTATGGCTGCACAAGCCGGTGTTGATATTGTTGATACTGCATTGTCACCTTTGGCAAACGGTACTGCACAACCCTCTACCGAAGCTTTGGTGGCTACTCTCAATGGTACAGCGCGCGACACAGGTCTTGACCTTGAAAAATTAAGTGATATCGCAGGTCACTTCCGCAAGGTTGCTGACAAGATGAAGGCGGACGGCATTCTCGACCCCAAGGTACTCAATGTTGATACTAAAACTCTTCTTTACCAAGTACCCGGTGGTATGCTTTCAAACCTTTTATCACAGTTAAAACAAGCAAATGCTGAAGATAAATATTATGACGCTTTGGCTGAAGTTCCGCGTGTTCGTAAAGACTTTGGTTACCCACCCCTTGTAACACCTACAAGCCAGATTGTTGGTACTCAAGCTGTTCTCAACGTACTTTCAGGTGAACGCTACAAGATGGTTCCAAAGGAATCAAAAGGTCTTTTACGTGGCGAATACGGAAGACTTCCCGCAGAAGTAGACGCCGAAGTTCGCAAAAAGGCTATCGGCGAAGAAGAGGTTATCACCTGCCGTCCTGCTGATTTACTTGAACCCGAACTTGAAAAATATGCGGCTGAAATGAAGGAAAAAGGCATTGGCAAATCAGAAGAAGATGTTTTAAGCTATGCTTTGTTCCCACAGGTTGCTGAAAAATTCTTCAAGGTTCGTGATGCAGAAGATACTGTTCGCAATCTCGTTGTTGAAGATTTAGGCTGTTAAATTTAAAAGAGCATATTGATTGCAATATGCTCTTTTATTTTACATTATACAGGAAAGCACCAAAAGTTCTCTTATTTGTTTGTATATTTTAAAGGCATCTTTGGCGGGTAATGGGTTCTCCCCTTTGCCGATTTCAACAGTAAATCCAGGGCGTCCGAATTCTTTTATAAACCAATCCTTAAAACCTCCGCCCGAAGCAATACTTATCGGCACATCCAAAGCATATCCACTTGAAGTTGCCATTATTTCAGCCATTCGTTTGGATTTTGGCGGTATTTTATCACCAAAAGTCCAATAAATAACTTCCCCTTGTGAGTGTAATGACACTACATGGCTTATATTTTGTTTTTTGCACAGATTAACAAGGGCTATAGTTTCAGGTTCACTGTGTGGCTTGTATCCGCCAAAGCGTGTGGGCGCGGGTGAAGAAATACCTAAAGATATTTCTTTTTCTTTTAGTCGTTCCCAATCTGCGTCGAAATTATGGTTTATATCAACTCCGCGAAAATTTGCATTCCATTTTTTGAAATTACCTTTACACAAATTAGAAAGCTTAACACTTTTATCAAAACAAGCCTTACTTCCTAAAAGCGAAATATCACATCCGTCAGGATTGACGCACGGAACAAAAATAACCCCTTTACCAATCATTCCTTTTCTAAGTTTCAAACCTTCAATGCAACCATCGTTCTTAAAAATCCGGCAAAACTGTTCAATAAACATCAGTAAAACCGTCGCGGTTATACGCTCACTTCCGTGTGTGGCGGCAGTTATAAGGCAATATCTTTCACAATTACCAAACTTAAGCGCTGTTATCTCTTTGCCAAGACAACTCTTCCCTATTGAAAGCCTTTCAATAAAAGGATATTTATTACACAAACACCTCATCAGTTCTTGCCTTTCATTATGAGTATATTCCCTTGAAGTAACAATACTTTCCATACTTTCAACCCCTTAAATTATATATATTTATTAGTGGTGATAATAATGAATTTAACCGAAAAACAATTAGAAAAAAATTATATTTATAACGGAAAAATCTTGAATTTGCGCCGTGATGTTGCTCTTTTACCAAACGGCAAAACCGCATACCGCGAAATTGTTGAACACAACGGCGGTGTTTGTATTGCGCCGTTGACCGACAATAACGAACTTATTTTCGTAAGACAATTCCGTTATCCGTATATGGAAGAAGTTTTAGAACTACCCGCTGGTAAGCGCGACTCTATTTCCGAAGACCCCGAAAAATGCGGTATTCGTGAATTAAAAGAAGAAACCGGCGCCAAAGCCGAAAAAATTATACCCTTAGGTCAACTTTACCCCACACCTGGTTACTGCGAAGAAATTATTTGGCTGTATCTGGCAACAAATCTTATTTTTGGCAACCAAGATACCGACGAGGATGAATTTTTAGAGCTTGAAAAAATTCCGCTCGAAAAAGCGGTGGAAATGGTGCTTTCGGGTGAAATAAAAGACGCTAAAACGCAGGTTATAATTTTAAAAATCAAACTGTTAAAAGACAGTGGAAAAATATAAAAAGAGCATATTGGACAAATGTCCAATATGCTCTTTTTTAAACCTTAAAATTCGTTGGAAATAATTATTCCCACTTAAGCATTGCTTGCATTCCGATTTTTAGGATTTTGTTATTTTTACAATTATACAAATTAAATAATTTCATCGAGTATTTTGTGTTTTTGAGCCACTTTTTTTTGGAACTGCGATGGATTGATTTTTTCAAATTCTTTAAATCGGTTGTTAAATGTTCTTACATTGTTGTACCCGCATATCAATGATAATTCCGAAACCGAAATGTCGCGCTCAATCATAATTCTTTTGGCCTCATCAATACGCTGCCTATCAAGAAAAGTCTTAAAACCCATTCCGGCATATTCTTTAAATATGTATGAAAAATACTCTCTTGTATAACCAAGTTTCTTTGAAAAATATGACAATGAATATTCGGGATTTGTGGCATTACTTCGTATTTCATTTAAAACAGGCTCTAAAATTTCCGCATTTTTAACCCTTTGAATCTTTTGAATATCGAAATTACGCGAAAGGACACAAATAACATTCAAAGCATAAGCAAAAGCAATAGAAGCGTAATATGACTTTTTATCGGAAAATTCACAATTTATACGGTCGAATAAATAATCAATTTCCTCCTGCAAACCGTCGATATTAGCTATTTGCTCGTGTGAAATATAGCTTGGAAATGCGGGAAATTCGGTTATAACTGACCGAGATTTATGAAGCGGTATTAAAAACACATCAGCTAAATGGTCCCCATCACACTCAAGCATATGAAGACATTTTCCAGGAATAATTACCATATCGCCCGCGTGGAATTTATACTTTTTATCCTCCATTGTAAAAACCGCTTCGCCGCTTATCATTTTACATACTTCAAAATTTTCATGCCAATGAAGAATACCTACCGAAAGCTGTGACCTTCGGTATAATAACTGATTGTCGCTTTTCTCTCGCCAATGGGTTTTCTCACTCGAAAATTGTGCTCCTGTAAAAGCAAAACGGCGACTGCTCTTTTCATATTCCACCAGCATTTAATTCACCTCAAAATATCTCAATTTTAGAAATATTTATTCTGTTTTCATAATAACACTATTTTCACGGTTTTACAATATTTTTCTCAAAAATCTTTGAAAAATTAGCGAAAAAATTGAATTTGCTTAATTTGTTTCCGATATAATAATTGCATTTTCTTTTTTGCTTTCATTATATATCAACTTTATTTTTTCCGATTTTGAACTGATAAATCGCAACACATATTTTCATAGAGTAAAAAATATTAAAAATAACATTTTTGTATTGACAATGACCTTATTATTATGTTATAAATTACTTATAAATTATTTGAGAAATTAGGTGTTTTCTTATGAACAATAAAGTTATCACATTTGCCCGTGAAGAGCTTGATAAGTATCTCGGCAAAATGGGTATCACCGCTGAAATCGAGCTTGGTGTTTATGAAGACTTCGGTGTCGAAGAAAAGGTTGAAGACCCATTTTTCGATGATGGTTATGTTATTAAGGTAACTAATAATATAGGTTTTATCGCAGGTTCTAACGAGCGAAGTGTTGTTTTCGGTGTTTACCGCCTTTTAGAAGAATGGGGTATGACATGGGTTCGTCCCGGTCCTAACGGCGACCACTTCCCCGAAAATCCGACCGTTTGCGACCTTGATATTAATGAAAAACCATACCTTCGTCACCGTACTATGTGTATCGAAGGCGCTATCAGTTTTGAAAATGTACTCGATATGGTTGACTATATCGCAAAGGTTGGTTTCAACGGTTACTTTGTTCAGTTTGAAAACGCTTTCGGATTCTTCAACTGTTGGTATACTCATAATCTAAACCCATATAAAGAACCTGAAGAATTCAACTACGAAATGGTTGAAGATTTTATGCTTGAACTTGATAAAGAAATTCACAAACGTGGTCTTTTATTCCACCGCATAGGTCACGGCTGGCATTCTTTCCCATTCGGTATTCCGGATGATCCCGCAAAAAGACCGAAAGAAGCACCCGAATGGTATGTTGAAATTTGCGCTGAAAAAGACGGCAAGCGTGAAGTTGATAAAAATGGTTTCTACTTTAATCAGCTTTGCTTTACCCGTCCTCGCGTTATTGAAACAATTGCTGACGCAGTTATTAAATACTTTAACGAGCACCCTGAAGTTGATGTACTTCACTTCTGGCTTGCTGACGCGCTCAACAATACCTGTGAATGTGACGATTGCACAAAATTCCGCTATGCAGACGCTTATGTAAATATCATTAACGAAGTAACCGACCGTATGAAAGCCAATGGTATTACTAAAAAGATTGTTCCTATAGCATTCCTTAACACCTTGTGGCCGCCAATTGTCGAAAAGCTTCGCAATAAAGAATGTCTTGTTATGACTTGGGCTCCTATCACCCGTACATATACAAAATCATTCCCCAACGGTCATCAAAGACTCGTTGCACCCGAATATAAAATTAACGGTTATCACAAATCTTATGATATTGATGAAAACCTTTCATACCTTTATGAATGGCAAAAAGAATTCGAAGGTGACTGGTTGGATTACGATTACCATCTTATGTGGGACCAAGTACTCGAAGCAGGTGGCGAAGGCATTGCTAAAATCATAAGTGAAGATATTAAAAACTTTGATTCATTAGGTCTTAACGGCTTTATCTCCTGTCAACTTCAAAGAAACGCGTTCCCAACCTCTATTGGTATGACCACAATGGCAAAAACAATGTGGAACAAGAATGCGGATTTTGATAAAATTCGCGAGAAACTTTACAACGGTTCGTTTGGACAAGGGGCAGCTCAGCCACTTATGGAATACTTCTCCACCCTTTCTGATTGCTTTGATTTAGCACTTATTAAAGATGAAGCATCGGGCCACGATGTTATTGACAAAACTGTGGACAAATCGGAAGATGTTGCAATTCTTAAAGTAAAAATGGAAAAAGCGCTTAAGGCAATGGACGATTTCGAACCAATAATTTCGCAACACCTTGCTAACTCCGACCCATGCGAGAACGATTCATGGCATTATCTCGATTTACACCGCCAAATCTACACCTTACTTGCTGAATCAATTGTTGCACGAATCGATGGTGAATATGAAAAAGCGAATGAACTTCGTGATAAATGCTTCAATTTTGCATTCAAGAATGAAGATTTCTTACAGCCCGTATTCGACTGCTTCCGTTTTAGCGGAATAGTAAAAGGCAGAGTACGAGTTGCCAACCCAGATATTGGTGCACCTGAACTTATTTAATTTAGGAGAAAAATATGCAACATAGACATTTGCGTTTTCCAGGGGGTAAATCAAAGGCTTTTACAATGAGTTATGACGACGGTTGGCCACAAGATAAGCGCTTTTCTGACATCATTACATCCTATGGCATAAAAGCAACCTTCAATATTATTAGTGATGCTGTTTCTGGAAATTACGACGGAATAGGACTTTATCCAAATGTCAAGTGGCTTTCAAAAGAAGAAATCAAAAAATATATTCTTGATCGCGGTCATGAAATTGCTTTGCATGGTAAAGAGCATCGTTCAAATGGTCTTCAACGTCCAATCGGCGGTATTCGAGAAATTTTGAATTGTCGTCTCGCATTAGAAAAAGAATTTGGCATAATAGTTCGCGGTATGGCATACGCTTATCAAGGTATTACCACTTTTTCAAACGGCGAAAGTTATGAGAGCGTTAAGCATTATCTCAAGGATTTAGATATTGCTTATTCACGTTCACTAGGTTACAATAATAATGATTTCTGTTTGCCTAACGATTGGTATAATTGGATACCTTCCACACACCATCAGTGCGACCACGCTATTGAATACGTTAAAAAATTTGTGAATCTTAAACTGCCCAAAACTCACTCTGCTCGTATACCACGTCTTTTATATATTTGGGGTCACACCTACGAATTTGACAACAACGACAACTGGGACAGACTTGAAAAAATCTGCCAAATGATATCGAGTCAGAATGATATTTGGTGCGCTACAAATATGGAAATATATGACTATGTTATGGCGTATAACTCCCTTGTTTACAGTGCCGATGAAACCCGCATTTATAACCCGACACTCAAAGATATTTGGCTTGAGATTGACGGAAAAACTTATACCATAAAATCGGATGAAACAATACAAATTCAGTAAATTAAAAAGGTACTTGAACGGTTGTTCAAGTACCTTTTTATATACTTTAAAAATTATTTATTTTCATACTTTGCTACGATTTTCTTAATGCGGTCAACAGGGTCTAAAAGACTGCTTATTGAATTATCGTAGTTAAGAGTTTCGATAATAAGCGCTATGTACTTTGACATATTAACACTACAGTACCATTCACGCGAAAGAAGTTCGGGTGTTTGGTATATAAGGTTAGTTGTAAACACCTTATCAATAAGTCCGTTTTCGTAATATTCGTCGAACTTTTCAAGACCTTCAACAAACAAACCAAAGGTTGAGAAAACGAAAATTCTTCCTGCGCCTTTTTCTTTAAGTTTTGCAGCGATATCAAGCATTGATTCGCCCGAAGAAATCATATCGTCAACAAGAATAAGGTCTTTACCCTTAATGTCGTTACCTAAAAATTCATGCGCTTCAATCGGATTTCTACCGTTTACAACAACCGAATAATTACGGCGCTTGTAGAACATACCGAGTTCAAGGCCTAACACGGACGAATAATAAATACAACGACCCATACCGCCTTCATCGGGAGATACTATCATTGCGTGGTCACGGTCAAGTTTAATATCAGGAACAGTTTTCAAGAGGGCTTTTATCATCTGATATGTTGCTTGAACATTGTCAAAACCGTCGAGCGGAATTGCGTTATTAACACGTGGGTCGTGAGCGTCGAATGTAATAATATTCTTAACACCCATTGCAACCAGTTCTTGCAAAGCCATTGCGCAGTCCATAGACTCACGGGCAGTTCTTCTGTGCTGTCTGCCCTCATAAAGCATTGGCATAATAACTGTAATTCTTCTTGCCTTTCCGCCAAGAGCTGCAATAACACGCTTTAAATCCTGGAAATGATCATCAGGACTCATTGGGACGGTTCTGCCATACATTTTATACTCAACACTATAGTTAAAGCAGTCGCAAATAATATAAACATCAAGTCCGCGAGCTGTATGTTTAAGAACAGCCTTTGCTTCACCTGTACCGAAACGAGGACAGTTTGCAGGTACTACAAACGTTTCGTCTTCGGGAATTTCGCGCCATTGCTTTAAATAATAATCCACCTTTGAAGAAATGTCTTCACATCCGCGCATACTGATTACAGCTAAATCACCGTAAGGAGTATGCTTAAAATCAACACATGCCATTTTTCAAGCCCCCTATTTTTTATATAAATATAATAACATATTTTTCTGAATAAGAAAAGACTTTTTATTGAAATTTTAAAAAATTTGTCGAAAAATAAAAAAATTGCAATTTTTATTGAATAATACTGTTCTATTTGATATAATAAATTGAATATAAATGCTCGAAAGGTAAGATATTTATGGCAAAGGTTTATCTTCTGGCTCATACCCCATCCCCCGAACATACAGTAGCAAGTGCGGCAAAGCTTTGTTACAGCAGTTCTACAATTTCCGGTCTTCGTGATAACTTGACCGATGAAAGCGCAGCAAAATTTGTGGAAATGCTTTCGGAAATTGGTCACGAAAGTCCCATTGAACACGCTTCTTTCACCTTTGGTATTGAGGGTGTTTCCCGTGCGCTTTTAGCGCAAATCACCCGTCATAGAATGGCGTCATTTTCGGTAAAAAGTCAGCGTTATGTACGAGAAGGTGCTTTCGAATATGTAACACCGCCCGAAATTGAAGCCGTACCCGAAGCCAAAGAAATTTATGACGAAATTATGGCGGAAGACCAAAGAAAGTACGACCTACTTACCGAAATATTAAAAGAAAAACACATAAAAACATTTTTGGCAGAGGGTAAAGACGAAAAAACCGCAAACCGTATGGCTGAAAAGAAAGCAATTGAGGATGCACGTTTCGTGCTTCCCAATGCTTGCGAAACCCAAATGATAATGACAATGAACGCCCGTTCTCTTCATAATTTCTTTAAGCACCGCTGCTGCAACCGAGCACAGTGGGAAATCAAGGATATTGCCGACCAAATGTTATCACTTGTTCACAAAGTGGCGCCCGAGCTTTTCAAAAGCGCAGGTCCTGCGTGTGTCAGAGGTGCTTGTAGCGAAGGCAAGATGACATGCGGTAAGGCAAAAGAAATTAGAGAATTTTATGAAGGACTTAAAAACAATGGGTAAACTAATAGTTATAGAAGGTCTTGACGGCAGCGGAAAATCAACACAGCTTGAACTCTTGCCGAAAAACCTTAAAAACCACGGTATAGACTCTAAAACTGTGTCTTTCCCCGATTATGACAATCCCTCAAGCACCTTGGTTAAAATGTACTTAAAGGGTGATTTCGGCAAAAAGGCGGACGATGTAAATGCTTTTGCGGCTTCAACCTTTTACTGTGTTGACCGCTATGCTTCTTTTAAAGCAAATTGGGGCGAATTTTATAACGGTGGCGGTACAGTTGTTGCAGGTAGGTACACAACCTCAAACGCTGTTCACCAATGCTCAAAACTACCCGAAAGCGAATGGGAAACTTTTTTAGAATGGCTTTATGACTTTGAGTATAACAAGGTCGCTATTCCAAAACCCGATAAAGTAATTTTCCTTGATATGCCTATTGAAGTTTCTCAAAAATTGCTTTCAGGCAGATATAAAGGTGACGAAAGCAAAAAGGATATCCATGAAAGTGATACAGAATACCTTGCACGTTGCCGAAAAGCCGCTTTGTTTACCGCAAAATATTCAGGTTGGGACATTATCCCTTGTTCAGAAAACGGTGAAGCGCGTAGTATTGAAGACATCGCAAATGATGTTTTAAAGGCTTGTTTATCAATTTATTAAGGTGAAAATATGATTTACATTTTTTTAGCAAACGGCTTTGAAGAAACCGAAGCACTAGTTCCGCTTGATATTTTGCGAAGAGCAAAAATCGAGGTTAAAACAGTTGGCATAGGCGGTAATACTATTGTTGGCAGTCACGGAATTTCGGTAAACTGCGATACTGTAAACAAAGATTTATCTTTTGTAAATTTAGATGGAATTATACTTCCTGGAGGTCTTCCGGGCGCTACCAACCTTGAAGCCGACAAAACTGTGCAAGAAGCCATTGATTACTGCTCACAAAACAATTTACTAATCTCGGCAATTTGTGCCGCTCCACAAATTTTAGGTCACAAAGGCTTGTTGAACGGTAAAAATGCTGTTTGTTTCCCTGGTTTTGAAAAGGAACTTAAAGGCGCTAAAATATGCGACCAAAAGGTTGTGCGCGACGGTAATATTATAACCGCTTGGGGCGCAGGCGCGGCATTTGAGTTTGGATTTGAGATATTAGGTTATCTTACAGATACTGAAACTGCTGAAAAAATGCAAGAATCTATGAAGTATTAACGGAGTTTTAAAATGAGTGAAATGCAAAAACACAACCTCCCCGATGATGATTTTATCATTGGAAAAGGTTTTGAAGTTGAAGAATTTGAAATAGAACAAAAGCAAAAAAGAAAAGAAAAAAAGTCAAAACATACCCTAAAATCAACTCTTTGGGTAGTTATGATTTTTATGATATCATTTGCTTTGGCTTTTACTATAATTTTTGTGGGCGCCGATTATATGGGCATTGGATTTGGCAGAGGCAAAGATGTTACTATTGAAATTCCGCAAGGCAGTCCAACTGTAAAAATTGCGCAAATTTTAGAAGAAAGCGGCGCTGTAAAGATTCCAATCGCTTTCAGACTTTATGCAAAGGTTAAAGGATATGAAAGCCAGTTCAAATACGGTGTTTATAATTTTAATACCGAAGCCGGATATGACGATATAGCCGATATGCTCATAACCCAAGGCGCAAAGGCGCAAAGTGTTACCGTAACTATTCCCGAAGGCACAGGAATAAACGATTTTATTAAAAATGTGAACGGCGAAAAGGTTACTGTACCCGGTATTGCTACACTTCTTGAAAGAGCGGGTGTTTGCACAAAAAATGACTTTTTAAATGCTTTAGACGATATTGAACTTGAAGGAAAACTTCTCTCAAATTCCGACCCCGATCGCACCTATTATGCGCTTGAAGGTTATCTCTTCCCCGATACCTATGATTTTTATAACTATGATTCAAAAGAGTGCGCTGTTTTAGCAATCAAAAAAATGATTGCCGAAAGTGAAAGCCGTATTACCGATGAAATGTATAAAAAAGCCAATGATTTGGGATACAATATGAACCAAATTCTCACAATGGCTTCAATTATACAAATGGAATCGGGCAAGGACAATGCTTCGCTTCCAAAGGTTGCAGGTGTTTTCTATAACCGTCTTAACAGCCCCGATTTTGCAACACTCGGTTCTTCTCCGACCTGTTACTATGGCGAGTCATTTAAACGTGACGACGGAAGATACAACACCTACAATGTAAAGGGTTTACCCCCTGGACCTTTGTGTTCTCCGGGTATTGATGCTATCAACGCAGCACTTAACCCCGTAAGCAGTGATTACTACTACTTTGTAACCGATGCTAATGGTAAATTCTACTTCCACAAAACAATGGCAGAACAAAACAAAACTATCAATAAACTAAAACAGGATAAAAATTGGATTTATGAGTACTTTGACTAATAAAATTCCCGAGCTTTTATGCCCTGCGGGTGACCTTACCCGTCTTAAAGCTGCTGTAGATTACGGCGCTGATGCAGTTTACCTTGCGGGCGAAGAGTTCGGTATGCGCACCGCCGCCTCAAACTTTGGTATCCAAGATTTAAAAGAGGGTGTAAAATACGCTCACGATAATGGCGTAAAGGTGCATTTAGCATGTAATACAATTCCCCACAATGAAGAAATACCCCGTCTCCCTGCTTTTTTAGAGCAGGTAAACGATATCGGCGTTGATGCAGTAATTTCAGCCGACCTTGGAACTATCGGTCTTGTTAAAAAATATGCGCCCAAGTGCGAACTTCATATTTCGGTACAATCGGGTATTTGTAACTATGAAACCGCCAACGCCTTTTATAACCTTGGCGCAAAGCGTGTGGTTTTAGCGCGTGAATTATCTCTCCAAGAGATTGCCGAAATCAGAGCAAAGACACCGAAAGAACTCGAAATTGAAGCCTTTACCCACGGCGCTATGTGTGTATCCTTTTCCGCAAGATGCTTACTTTCAAGTTATATGACCGGTAGAGATGCCAACCGTGGCGACTGCGCACAGCCTTGCCGTTGGAGTTATAGTCTTATGGAAGAAAAACGCCCAGGGCAATATTTCGATATTACCGAAACCGACAAGGGCACTTATATTCTCAACGCTAACGATTTATGTATGGCAGAACACCTTGACAAAATGCGTGATGCAGGTATTGATAGCCTTAAAATCGAAGGCAGAGCTAAGTCACATTATTATGTTGCGGTCACTACAAACGCTTATAGAGGCGCTTTAGACAGTCTTGCAAAGTCGCAGGGTGACTGGAAATGTCCCGAATGGGTTATGGAAGAACTTAACAAAATCAGCCACCGCAATTATTCAAACGGCTTTTTCTTTGGAAGACCCGAAAACTCTCAAACCTATGCTAATGCAGGTTATGTGCGTGATTATTCGGTTGCCGCGATTGTCGATGGCTACGAAGACGGCAAAATTATCGCCACACTTAAAAATAAATTCCTTAAAGGTCAGGAATTTGACTGTTTAGAGCCGAAAGCAAAACCTTTTATTGTCAAAGCAGATACTGTTTTCGATGAAAAGGATAATGAAATTGACTCGGCACCCCACCCGATGATGACGGTTAAAATTCCTTACCCTCACCCCGTAAAAAAAGGCTCGCTTCTTCGTATGAAAGCCGATTAAATTTTCACCTCTCGCCAATACTATGGGAGAGGTGTTTTTTTATGTACGATAAACAGTTTTGGGGTTATTTTTCAAAACGGAGTCTTATCTGTTTTATAGTGATTATCGCATTACTTTTCAGTTGTATTTTAAGAACGGCAAAAATTGCAACCTCAAATTACAGCGAGGTGCAAAAAAACTTTTCATCCCTTAAAATTAAAATCGGAAATACGCGAGGCACCATTTTCGACTGTAACAAATACCCCCTGACAAACAACCAAAAAAAGATTATTGCGTGCATCTCTCCAACACCGAGAGCCATTACTGCGATTAGTCAAATTCTTTCAGATGAAGCACTTGAAACTGTTTTGGAGCAACTAAAAAACGGCAAGCCTGTAACCTGCCAAGTGCCCGAAAAAATCAACTGTGACGGCATTGTCTGTACCGAGATTTACACAACATCTCCCACTATCCCCGCCATTCACACCGTTGGTTACACCGATACTGATAATAAAGGGGTTATCGGCATTCAAAAGGCTTATGAAGAGATTTTATATAACGACCAAGATGTAACAGTAAGACTTGCTTGTGACGGTAAAGGGCGGGTTTTATCAGGCGTCGAGCCCGAAATTTTAGGTGAAACCTCACCCTATAATAATGCAGTTGTAACGACTATTGATATAAATATTCAAAATATAGCCGACCAAGAGGCAAAAAATTTAGGGCTTGGTTCGGTTGTTATTGCGGACGCTAAAACCTCTAAAATTCGTGCAATCTCAAGCGTCCCCACCTTTAATACAACCGAAATTTCGGAGCTTTTAAATGAAGAAACCACTCCCCTTTTCAACCGCTCATTAGCAGCTTATAATGTGGGTTCTGTTTTTAAGCCTTGTGTTGCGGCGGCAGGAATTGAAAACGGTTACTCAGCGTTTAGGTATACTTGCACGGGAAGTTTACAAATCATTGACCGCATATTTAAATGTCACGAACACCTAGGACACGGAAATATGGACTTAAACTATGCTATTGCAAAATCTTGCAATACTTATTTTTACAATTTTGGTTTAAAGGTGGGAAAAAACGAACTTTTAGACCTTGCATCTAACCTTAATTTTGGCAAAGCCATCAAACTTGGTGAAGGTGTTTTTACCGCAAAAGGTAGTTTACCAAAGGAGGAAAAGCTTAAAAATATTGCACATTTAGCCAATTTTAGCATCGGTCAAGGTGATTTTACTGCAAGCCCCGTATCCCTTTTACCACTTTACTGTGCAATAGCAAACGATGGACAATACTATTTACCAAGCATAATTGAAAGTACGATAAAAAACGGAAAAGAAGAGAAATACAATATCGGCAGTCCCACAAAGGTTTTTGAAAAAGAAACCGCTCAAAAATTAAAAACTGCTTTAGAACTCGTAATAAGCGAAGGCACAGGAGCATTGGCAAAACCGAAAAATGTTAATGCAGCGGGAAAAACCGCCACTGCACAAACGGGTAAATTCAGAAATGGTGTCGAAATCAACAGCAGTTGGTTCTGTGGCTTTTTACCAATTGACAACCCACAATATGTGATAATAATTTTTTGTGAAGATACAAAAAAACAAACAAAATCCTGCGCCGAAATTTTTTCAAATATTGCCGACTTGCTCTACCAAGAAAATGTGTCACAAATCGCAAACTAAAAACTGCATTTTTAAGGCAAAATCAAGGTTATTTCGGTTGACAAAACGATATTTAAAGTATATAATTAATGTGTATGTTTAAATCTATTTAAAGGATGTTTTTTATGAAATGGACTTCACTCAACGACCTTAGAGAAAGCTACCTTTCTTTTTTTGAATCGAAAGATCATTTAAGACTTCAAAGCTTCTCTTTGGTTCCAAATAACGATAAATCATTGTTGCTTATAAATTCGGGTATGGCTCCAATGAAAAAATACTTCACAGGTGAAGTAACACCACCAAGTGTTAGAGTTACTACTTGTCAAAAGTGTATCCGCACCCCCGATCTTGAGCGTGTTGGTATCACTGCACGTCACGGCACTTTTTTTGAAATGCTCGGCAACTTCTCATTTGGCGACTATTTCAAAAAAGAAGCTATTACTTGGGCTTGGGAATTTTTAACAAAAACACTTGAGATTCCAGCAGAACTTCTTTGGCCCTCAGTTTATGAAGAAGATGACGAAGCATATAACTTCTGGCGTGATGTTATAGGTGTGCCCGAAGAGAGAATTGTAAGAATGGGCAAAGCTGACAACTTCTGGGAGCACGGCACCGGTCCTTGCGGTCCATGTAGCGAAATTTACTTTGACCGTGGTGAAAAATACGGCTGTGGCTCACCCGACTGTAAACCAGGTTGCGATTGTGACAGATATATGGAAATCTGGAACAATGTTTTCTCACAGTTCAACAATATGGGCGACGGTACATACACCGAGCTTGAACACAAAAACATCGATACCGGTATGGGACTTGAAAGACTTGCCTGTGTTATGCAAGATGTTGACAATATGTTCGAGGTTGACACCATCCGCAATATTTTAGATAATGTTTGCAGAATTTCGGGTAAAGAATACGGCAAGGATACAAACACAGATATTTCTATTCGCGCTATAACCGACCACGCAAGAGCGGCAACCTTTATGATAAGCGACGGTATTATCCCCTCTAACGAAGGCAGAGGCTATGTACTCCGCCGTATTATCCGCCGTGCTGTTCGTCACGGAAAACTTATTGGTATAAATCGTCCGTTCTTTATGGAACTTTGCGATACTGTTATAAATGAAAACAAATCGGGTTACCCCGAACTTGTTGAAAAGCAACAGTTAATCTCTAAAGTTATCAACAACGAAGAGGCTTCTTTCAACAAAACTGTAGACCAAGGTCTTTCAATGCTTGAAGAACTCAGCAAAGATACAAAAATCTTTTCGGGTGAAGACGCCTTCAAATTGTATGATACCTATGGCTTCCCTATTGACCTTACAAAAGATATCTTAAAAGAAAAAGGTATCACTCTTGACGAGGAACGCTTTAAAGAGCTTATGGAAGAACAAAGAAAGAAAGCTCGTGAAGGTAGAAAAGCGTCCGACGGCGAAAGCTGGAAGAGCGACGGCATTACCTTTGATAATATCCCCGAAAGCGTTTTTGTTGGATATAGTGAAAATACTTACGAAACCGAAGTTTTAGATATTGTAGTTGAAAACGAACATACTAACAGCGTTTTCGAAAATCAAAAGGCTGTCATAGTACTTAAAAGTACTCCATTCTACGCCGAAAGCGGCGGTCAGGTTGGCGACAGCGGTATTATTAAGACCGCAAACGGCGAATTCCAAGTTGCCGATACCACCAAAACATCTGGTGGAATTATTACACACTTTGGTACTCTTAAAAATGGTGTTTTATCAGTTGGTGACAAGGTATCTGCCAAAATTGATGTGACACGCCGTAACGCTATTCGCCGTAATCATACTGCCGCTCACCTCTTACAAGCTGGTCTTCGCGCAGTACTCGGAAACCACGTTGAACAAGCAGGTCAGCTAGTCAATGAAAAGGCTGTCCGTTTTGACTTTACTCATTTCTCTGCTTTGACTCCCGATGAAATCAAGGCGGTTGAAGAATATGTTAACAACGCTATTTTAAACGCTATTACAGTTGAAAACACCGAAATGCCTATCGATGAAGCCAAAAAGCTCGGCGCAATGGCATTGTTTGGTGAAAAATACGGCGATGTTGTTCGTGTTGTAAATGCCAAAGGTGTATCGGTTGAGCTTTGTGGCGGTACCCATGTTGATAACACCGCAAAACTCGGTTTATTCCATATCAATAGTGAGTCGAGCGTTGCCGCAGGTGTTCGCCGTATCGAAGCGGTTACAGGCGCCAATGTACTTTCGGTTATTAAAAATTACATCAAACTCGCAACCGATACTGCAGATGCTTTGAAGGCATCTAATATAAACGATATCGCAAAACGTGCTACACAGGTTATGGGTGAACTTAAAGACACTCAAAAGAGCCTCGAAAAAGCCGAAGCGCAACTTGCAAATGCAAAAATGGGCAGTATTCTTGACGGTGCTACCCTTGTTGAAGGCATTAAAGTAATTGCAAAAGAACTTAAAAATGCTGATGCTAACGAACTTCGCAAGATGGCCGATATCATAAAAGCCGACAACTCCGATACTATCGCAGTATTTGCCGGTGTAAACGGTGAAAAACTCACATTCTGTGCGGCTTGCGGTAAAGATGCTATCTCAAAGGGCGCTCACGCAGGTAATCTCGTTCGCGAGATTGCAAAACTCACAGGCGGTAACGGTGGCGGTAAGCCCGATAGCGCTATGGCAGGCGGTAAGGATATTTCGAAACTTGCGACCGCACTCGAAAGCGTTATTTCAATTGTTGAAAGCCAAATTAAGTAGGGTGATAATATGAATAATTGCTTATTTTGTAAAATAATAAAGGGCGAAATACCAAGCAGCAAGGTGTACGAAAACGAATTTGTTTATGCTTTTAAGGACATCGACCCCCAAGCACCATTCCATGCGATTATCGTGCCTAAAGAACATATATCTTCAGCAAATGAAATTACCGCCAAAAACAGCCATTATATTGCCAAGATTTTCGAAGCAATATCCGAGATTGCAAAACAGGAAAATCTCGAAAATGGCTACCGTGTTGTAAATAACTGCGGCGAAGATGGTGGTCAGACCGTTGGTCACATTCATTTCCACCTTTTAGCAAGACGAAATTTAGCTTGGCCTCCCGGCTGATTTAAGGAGAGAAGTTTATGAAAAAGAATATAACCTTGGTTGTAATGGCAGCAGGTATGGGTAGTCGCTTTGGCGGACTTAAACAAATCGAACCCGTAGGTCGTAACGGTGAAGCAATACTCGACTTCTCGGTTTACGATGCTATAGAAGCTGGTTTTACAAAGGTCGTTTTTGTAATAAAACACGCCATTGAAAAGGATTTTAAAGAATTTGTCGGTAAAAGAATCGAAAACAAAATTAAAGTGGAATATGTCTTCCAAGAAACCGATATTTTACCCGAAGGTTTTGTGTGTCCTCCTGACCGCGAAAAGCCTTGGGGCACTGCTCACGCAATTCTTTGTTGCAAGGATGTTGTAAAAGAACCTTTTGCAGTTGTAAATGCTGACGATTTCTACGGAAAAAGCGCATTTTTAAAAATTGCTGATTATTTGCAAAAAGAAGAGACAAACTACTGTATGGTAGGCTTCCGTCTTGTAAATACTTTAACTGAAAACGGTTATGTTTCACGCGGTGTTTGTGTAACCGACCAAAACGACAATTTGGTTTCTGTTACCGAGCGTACTAAAATTGTTGACTGTAGGTTCACCGAAGACGACGGCAAAACCTGGGAGCCCTTATCCCCTGATACCGTTGTTTCAATGAACCTTTTGGGATTTATGCCTGATCTTTTCGGTTACATTGAGCAAGGCTTTAAAGAATTTTTAGCCGAGAAAATAGATGTACCGAAAAGTGAATATTATTTACCAAGCGTTGTATCAAGTCTTATCGAAAAGGGCGAAAAACAAGTTAAAGTTCTTGTTGCCGAAGACAAATGGTACGGTGTAACCTACAAAGAAGACAAAGAGTTAGTTGTTAATGCTATCGGCGCTATGATTGACGCCGGTTTGTATAATAATATTTAAAGGAGTATTTCCAATGAAATTCATTACAGTAGAAAATTACGAAACCTTAAGCCGTAAGGCTGCGGCTATTATTGCCGCAGAAGTTATTGCAAAGCCTGACTGCGTTTTAGGACTTGCTACAGGCTCTTCACCCGTTGGCACCTATAAAAACTTAAGCGAATGGTGTAAAAACGGTGACCTAGATTTTTCATGCGTTTCATCAATTAACCTTGACGAATACACAGGTCTTGACGGCTCTAACGACCAGAGCTACCGTTACTTTATGAATAACAATCTTTTCGATCATATCAACATTAATAAAGATAAAACTTTTGTTCCCAACGGTAAAGCTACCGACATTAAAGCAGAATGCGAGGCATACGACAACCGCATTAAAGAAATGGGAATTGATATTCAACTTTTAGGTATTGGCGTTGACGGACACATTGGTTTTAATGAACCCGATGAATTCTTTACAAAAGAAACCCACCAAGTAACCCTCGATCCTTCTACCATCGAAGCAAACGCTCGTTTCTTCGAAAGCATTGACGATGTTCCAAAAACCGCAGTTACTATGGGGATGGGTGGAATTATGTCGGCTAAAAAGGTATTGCTTATAGCTAATGGCCAAAACAAAAAAGATATTTTAGAAAAAGCCTTCTATGGCCCTATCGATCCTAAAGTTCCTGCTTCAATTTTACAACTCCACCCAGATGTAACTGTTATTTTCAGCGAAAATTAAGGGGTAAATATAAATGAAGTTTAAAAAGACAAGAGGTTTAATAGAAGAATTTAAAGCATTTATTATGCGCGGTAATGTTATTGATATGGCTGTCGGTGTTATTGTTGCAGGTGCTTTCGGTAAAATTACCACAAGCCTTGTAAACGATGTGTTTATGCCTTTTATCGGTTGGATTATCGGCGGTTTCGACCTAAGCAAACTCAATATCGTGCTTTCTCCCGAAGTTGTTGACGAAGCGGGCAATGTTGTTCCCGCAGTTACAATCGGTATTGGTACTCTCTTGGTTACTATTATCGACTTTTTAATTATCGCCGCTATCGTATTTATGATAGTTAAGGTTTTTGCAAAAGCTAAAGAGCTTTCCGAAAAAGCAAGAGCTAAAGAAGTTAAAGAAGAAGTTGCTGAAGATCCCAAGCCCACCACAGAAGAGCTTTTAACACAAATTCTTGAAGAAATTAAAAAGAAATAATTTGCTATATCAATAAAAAACTCTCCGAATTTTCGGAGAGTTTTATTTTGCAAGTGGGTGAAATTTTGCATATTTACTTGCATATTTATTTTTAACAAATTGAGCATAAACCTGTGTTGAAGATATGTCGCTGTGACCGAGCATTTCCTTAATATCTTGAAGTTTTGCGCCATTTTCTAACAAGTGTGTCGCAAATGAATGACGAAGTGTTTGAGGTGTTATATCTTTCCTTATGCCCGCTTTTTCAGCATAAAACTTAATGATTTTCCAAAAGCCTTGACGGGACATAGGTTGTCCGTTAAGGTTAGTAAATAAAATTTCTTGACTTTCACTATCAATTATACCTTCGCGTGCATTTAGTATGTAATTTTCAAGAGATTTTACAGCGGCAGGATATATTGGCACTATCCTTTCTTTATCGCCGTTTTTAAGATGTAAAATTCCCACAGCGAGATTTACATCATTTATTTCAACCTTCAATAGTTCCGAAACTTTTATGCCCGTAGCATACAAAAGTTCAAGCATCGCTTTATCACGCAAACTCTTAAAGTCATCGCCGTTAGGTTGTGAAAGTAAGCAAATGATCTCCTCTGCTTCTAATACATTCAATTTTTTGGGGTCTTTTTTCTTGATTTTAATGTTCTCTACAGGATTTTCTAAAACAATTCCATTCTCTTTAAGGCAATTAAAATAGGCTTTCAAAGAAGCGGCTATCCGCATTTTAGTGGCTTCAGATTTATTAAGATAAGTTATATATTCGCTAATCTTTGCAAAATCAATGTTTAAAAATTCATCGGTGGAGCAATAATTGATAAACTGTTTTACATCACGCAAATACGCTTCAATAGTACTACTGGAAGATTTTTTATTGTTTTTAAGATAATCTTCAAATAACTGTAGTTTATCCCCCATATTGCTCCCCCTTTCCTTTATTTTTAAATTTTATAAACTAAAATATTTTAAAATTCCTACCGATATGAGTGCATCAATTAAAGAAGAAAAAATTACAACAACTGCAAAAATCAGATATTTTATACAGTAATCTTTAAAATTTTGCGACAAATTGAATGGTAAGGTTTTATTTAAAGTCAGGCTCGAAAGCTTCATAGAAAACCTTATTGACTCTCTGGCGGCAATCAGTAACACAATTATAAATATAATTACCGATGGGACAAAAACAACCGCATTAAACGCCACACCTTTAAGCGCATAGGTGGAATATAAAAATGCCGTAATTCCACCGTACAAAAAGCCCTTCAATATCAATAAAAACGGAACTGTAATAACACCAAACAGTGAAGTTCCTAAAAAGAATGTGAAAAATAATACCGCCCAAAACTCGACTGATGAAATAAACAATATTTTTAAAAAAGGCATATCAGTCCGAGCGAGAATATATTCCTCTATATATTTTTGCGGGTAGTTTTTTAATGCGGATATATCGTCAAAAATAAATACTCCTAAAAAAATTCCTAAAATAAAACAAATTGTAAGAATAATTAAAAAAGAATTTTTTTGAAAAAATTCAGTTATACCGAATTTTCTTAAACTAAACACTCTTCCCTTTTGCATATTATCACTCACCTTCAATGAATACTATGCAAAACGTGGACAAGATATTACAAAACTATATTTAGTATCGTGCGGGTATATATCGCAACAAAATACAGTATTTTAAAGTTGTTATGTAAACCAATAAATTCTATAAATAAGATATTAAAAACACACTGTATAAAGAATTGATTGTGTAATACAATGATACTATATAAAAAGAATTATGTCAACTAAAAAATTGTTCTTGTAATTATAATTTTCGTATGGTATAATAACTATCGAAAATGGATCTCATACATTGAAAGGAAGTTAAAAATGTCTATAGGATTTAGAAAAAGTCTATTTGGTTTTAACTGCAACGATGTTCTTGAATACATAGAAAAGACACATAGAAAATTTAAAAATAAAGCCGATGCTTTAACCCAAAAAGCCGATGAATTAAAAGAAGAACTCAATCTTTCAAAGGAAAATTACGAAAAGCTTTTGGAAGAAAAAAATATAATCAGCGAAAAGCTTGATGCTTTCACCCAAAAAGCTGACGAGATTGAGCGTTTATCCGAAAATATCGGTAAGCTTTACTTGGTTTCGCAAGCAAATGCACAAGCTATTATGTCGAATGCTGAAGAAAGCTCTGCCCTTGCAAAGAGCGAAGTTGAAAAAAATCTTTCCGCTATTGACGAAGCACAC
The DNA here is from genome assembly GCA_017537195.1 of Clostridia bacterium. Lineage (GTDB taxonomy): Bacteria > Bacillota > Clostridia > Oscillospirales > Acutalibacteraceae > UBA737. Next base: position 12,419 of record JAFYLF010000107.1, on the reverse strand, counting down.
ATTTCTCTTGAGGAACTACGCAACAGCATTACAAAAACTTCAGATGATTTTATAAAAGAAGTTGACAATTTGCTTAATTCGCTCAGCGAAACCCGTGAGCAAATCACTGCTAACACACAAAGTTGTGAAGAAGCAACTGAAGATTTTCAGGCGGTTTACGAAAGCATTGTAAATGAATAAAATTTAAAGCTCCCGAATGGGAGCTTTTTTATATGTATTTTTGATTATCTTTACGGTTAACACCAATTATTGCGCCTATAATTGACGCCAACATTAAAATAACAAGTCGCAGTAAAATATGCATACTAACAGCACCACTATTTACAAGCAAGGTTATAAGAGTTGCAATTATAAAAACTATACCGCCAACCGAAAAACCGATTAAAATTCCGTTTTTGCCCAATTTGCTTCCCAAATAAAATGCCGCTGCAAAGCAACCAATAGCAATAGAAATTGTTGCGAAAAGTGGCGAATATTCATATCCACTCTCTAAAAAATACAAAGCCGCTGCAAATAAAAACACTGAAACCGCACTGAAAATAACAAAAATTAGTATGGTTTTCAACAGTAATATATAATCTATTTTTTTATTTTCCATAAAAATTCCCTCCCGAACAATAGATTATATTCGGAAGGGACAAAATATATTACTTATTATTACTTCTTGTCAGGTACATCGTCGTGAACGGTAAGGTTAGACTGTAAAGCCCAACGAGCAAAGGTGAGTTTGCTGTGGTCACTTAAAGATTCGATAACCATTGTATCTTCTTTTAAAGAAATAACTCTGCCGTGGATACCGCCGATTGTTACGATTTCATCGCCAACCTGAAGATTTTCACGCATTTTCTTTTCTTCTTTTTGTTTTTTCTTCTGTGGACGAATCATAAAGAAATAAAGGGCTGCAAAAATCAAAACATAAACCACAACTAAAAGAATTGGGCTCATACCTTTGGGTTGCGCAGCAGTTTCAGCTAATGGTAAAATAAAATTCATTTTTAAAATTTCCTTTCAAATTATATTGTTATTATTATACCGCATTACTTATCAAAATGCAAGTATCATATTCTTTTTGAGTAAATTTCTTCCTTTTCACGCTTAAACTCGTTGAATGTGCCGTTGTCTAAAGCATTTCTGATATCTTCCATTAGGTGATTGTAAAACCACAAATTATGCATAACCAAAAGTCTTTGTGAGAGCATTTCCTGACTTTTTAAGAGGTGGCGGATATATGCTCTGGAATACCTTGAACACACAGGACATCCGCAGTTTTCATCAATAGGTCGCATATCAAATTCATACTTTTTATTATTTATATTGATAATTCCCTCGCTTGTGAAAAGATGACCGTGACGGGCATTACGACTAGGCATTACACAGTCAAACAAATCAACACCACGCTCAACCGCATTAAGTATATTAGCCGGTGTTCCAACACCCATCAAATACCTGATTTTATCCTTTGGCATAAAGGGTTCAACGTGTTCGATAACATCATACATAACCTCGGCAGGTTCCCCTACCGCAAGACCGCCTATTGCATATCCTGAAAGGTCTAATTCAGCGATTTCTTTCATATGATTTATTCTTAAATCATTATAAGTGCAACCCTGATTTATGCCAAAAAGCATTTGTTCGGGGTTGATGGTATCGGGAAGTGAATTTAGACGTGCCATTTCTTCCTTACAACGCTTAAGCCAACGGGTTGTCCGCTCACAAGACTGTTTTGAATAAGAATATTCGGCAGGGTTTTCAACACATTCGTCAAAAGCCATTGCGATTGTCGAACCTAAATTCGACTGTATTCGCATACTCTCTTCAGGTCCCATAAAAATACGCTTACCGTCAACATGCGAAGCAAAGGTTACGCCCTCTTCTTCAATTTTACGAAGTGAAGAAAGTGAAAACACCTGAAACCCACCGCTATCGGTTAAAATCGGTCCGTCCCAAGTAGAAAATGTGTGAAGTCCGCCACAATTTTTTACAACCTCGTCGCCGGGGCGAATATGCAAATGGTATGTGTTTGAAAGCATTACCTGACAGCCAAGCGTTTTAAGGTCTTCAGCCGAAACAGCGCCCTTTATAGCGCCACAGGTAGCGACATTCATAAAAGCGGGGGTTTGCACAGTGCCTCGGTTAGTGTGAAACTCTCCTCGACGGGCACTTCCCTCTTGTTTTAAAAGTTTAAACATTATATCTCCTAATTTAATTTAATATTTGAATCAAATCTTCCGGTGTTTCGGCAATATAGTCGGCACCTGCGTTTTCAAGTTCTTCTCGGTCCCCAAATCCATATAAAACACCAATAGATTTTAAATTATTTTGCTTTGCGCCGTCTATATCGTGATGACGGTCACCTATCATAATCGCTTCTTCCAAATTCTCGATTTCAGCACGCTTAAGCGCCACCCTTATGACATCACCTTTATAATTTATAGTACCGTCAAAGGTGGCTCCAACAACACAGTCAAAATACTGCCTTAAACCAAAATGCTCAAGTATGATTTCGGCAAAAGGTTCGGGTTTAGAGGTTGCCAAAATTAAGATTTTACCGCTTTCGTTCAAGGCTTTCAAGGTTTCGAGAACACCGTCATAAACACGGTTTTCATAGATACCTGTAACACGGTAAAATTCGCGATAATATTCTACCGCCTGTTTGGCGTCCTGTTCTGAAAGGCTAAAATAATTCATAAAAGCATCAACCAAAGGCGGTCCTATAAAACAATAAAGTTCTTTACGGTCCTCAACCTTTATGCCAAACTTTTCCAAAGCGTACATAACACCATTGGTAATTCCTATTGCAGGGTCTGTGAGAGTTCCGTCCAAATCTAAAAGTATATATTTATACATATTTCACCTTTAAACAATAATCATAGCATCATCGAAGTTTACGGGATATGTGAAGATTGGTAATTTATTTTACCGATTGGTAATATTGCCGTATTCCCGTTTCATAGCCTCAATTGAAACAACCCATTGTTTTCCGAATTTACAAACATCCACTCCGTTAATTAGCTTACCGTAAGAGATTGCTTTACGAAGTGTGCTTTCGTTGAGACCCCATAGCTCAGTGGCATCAGAAAAAGCTATCAATCCATCAAATGGTGTTTCCACCTCTACGCCGTTCTCCCACAACTCTTCACATGATAAATCAAGTTCATCATTCCAAATAATACCATAACCACCGACATCAACATATACACCGCCAAAATCGTTATTACCTTCAAGCGATTTAAAAATGGGGATTTTTTCAAACAAAGGTTTTACATCATAAATTTTAGTAACACCTTCGGCAAATTGAACACTTAATTTATATTCAGGTAGCGGAGATACATTTTTAATCTTATGAAACATATAAACCCTCCTTATTCTAATGGCGGTAAATTCTTAAATTCCTGTGTCTCCCAAATTGTTTTTAGGTCTTCTCTATGAATTGAAATCCACTCCTGAACCATATTCATAGCTTTTTGAGGTAGGTGTCCTTCTAGGACTTTACCTGTCATAAAATCAATAGCCGCAACATCATCATTATATATCGCGTGTATATGTGGCGGATTATGCTCACTTTGTAAAAAATACATTCTAATAATAATTCCGTAAAAACGTGATAAAACAGGCATAACAACAACTCCTTAATTTCCATGTCATCATTATATCACGATACCGTGATTTTGTCAATAGTATATGCTCCTTTAAATCCAATATCCCATAAACATCGGTAAAATAAAAAAATTACCAAACGGTAATCAGAAAATACCGCTTGGTAACAGGATTTATTGCTCAAAGAACGAGCATACAATCGCCAAAACTAAAGAAACGGTATTTTTCTTCAACAGCGATTTTGTAGGCGTTCATTGTGTTATCATAACCCGCAAATGCCGAAACCAGCATTATAAGGGTGCTTTCGGGCAAATGGAAATTAGTAATAAGCCCGTCCATTATGCCGAATTTATAACCTGGGTATATGAAAATGCTGGTATCGTCAGTGCATTCCCGTATTTCACCGAATTTTTGAAATGCGCTTTCAACTGTACGGCAACTTGTGGTGCCGACACATATTACCCGTCCGCCGTTTTGCTTGGTTTCATTTATAATATCGGCAGTTTCTCGTGATATTACATAATGCTCCGAATGCATTTTATGTTCGGTTATATTATCAACCTTTACAGGGCGAAATGTACCAAGTCCCACGTGCAAGGTGACATAAGCGATTTTAATGCCCTTTTGTTTTAGGTCTTCTAACATTTCGTTTGTGAAATGCAAACCCGCAGTTGGCGCCGCTGCCGAACCTAATTCCTTTGAATAAACTGTTTGATAACGCTCTTTATCCTCTAATTTTTCCTTTATGTAAGGTGGCAAAGGCATTTGACCAACCTTATCAAGTACAGAGAAAAACTCACCTTTCGGGAAAAATTCAATAATGCGGTTACCGTCAGGTAAAACTTCCTTGACAGTAGCCGAAAGCTCATCCGAAAACTTAAAATTATATCCCTCTTTAGCCTTTTTACCGGGCCCTGCTAAACATTCCCAAAGGTTGACACCTCTTTGTTTTAAAAGCACAAACTCGACAACAGCGCCCGTATCTTCTCGAGTGCCGAAAAGCCGTGCGGGTAAAACCCTTGTATTATTAAGCACAAGACAATCGCCTTTTTTAAGGAATGAGAACAAATTTTCAAAGGAAGAATGCTTAATTTCACCCGAAATTTTATCCAATCGAAGAAGCCTTGAAGTGTTGCGGGGCTCGATTGGAGTTTGAGCAATAAGCTCTTCAGGTAAATCGTAATAAAAATCGCTTGTTTTCATATAAACCCCCACAAAAAAATTGACAAAACACCAGATAAATGGTATGATTATTTAGTATATGTAATATATTATATTGTAAAATGTTTGATATATCAAGCATATTTTGCATTTTTGAAAGGATTGTTTAAAATGAAAAAATTTAATGTGGGTATTATCGGTGCTACCGGTATGGTTGGTCAGCGTTTTGCTTTATTGCTTGAAAACCATCCTTGGTTTAATGTTACCGCTTTAGCAGCAAGTTCAAATTCGGCTGGTAAGCCCTATAAAGATGCTGTAGGAAGCCGTTGGGCTATGACTTCACCTATGCCTCAAAAATTTAGCGATATGCTTGTTTTAGACGCCGAAAAAGATATTGAAGAAATCGTTTCAAAGGTTGATTTTGTTTTCTGCGCAGTTAATATGAAAAAGGACGAAATCAAAGCATTGGAAGAAACCTATGCAAAGCTTGAATGTCCCGTTATTTCAAACAACTCGGCTCACCGCTTTACACCCGATGTTCCAATGGTTATCCCCGAAATCAACGGCGACCATGCCCAAATTATTAAATCACAAAGAGAACGCCTTGGCACAAAGCGTGGTTTTATTGCAGTTAAATCAAACTGCTCACTCCAAAGCTATGTTCCCGCTCTCTATCCGCTTGATAAGTTCGGCGTGGATAAGGTTTTGGTTTGCACCTACCAAGCAATCTCTGGTGCGGGTAAAACCTTTGAACGTTGGCCCGAAATGATTGACAACGTTATTCCCTACATAGGCGGTGAAGAAGAAAAGAGCGAAAAAGAACCCCTTAAAATTTGGGGTAAGATTGAAAACGGCGAAATCATACCTGCTAATAGCCCTAAATTCACAGCGCAATGTCTTCGTGTTCCCGTTTCTGACGGTCACATGGCGGCTGTATATGTAACATTCAAAAACAAACCCACAAAGGAAGAAATCCTTGATACTTGGAAGAATTTCAAGGGCGAGCCTCAGGATTTAGAGCTTCCACTCGCTCCCAAGCAATTCCTTAACTACTACACCGAAGACGATATGCCACAAACAAAACTCACCCGTGACCTTGAAAAAGGTATGGCAGTATCCATCGGTCGTCTTCGTGAAGACACACAATATGATTATAAATTCGTTTGCGTTTCACATAATACATTAAGAGGCGCAGCAGGCGGTGCTGTATTACTTGCAGAACTTCTTTGCGCTAAAGGTTATATGGACTAATTATTTTTAGGAGTGATTCATTTGAAACAACGCATTTTCGAAGGTTGCGCTACCGCACTTGTAACACCTATGAACCAAGATGGCTCGGTTAATTTTGAATATCTCGAAACTCTTGTTGACAGTCAAATTAAAGGCGGCATTGACGCTTTGGTTATCTGCGGTACAACGGGTGAAAAATCAACACTTCGCTACGACGAGCACCTGAAAGTTATTGAAGTGGCTGTAAAGGCGTGTAATAAGCGTGTTCCGATTATTGCAGGCACGGGCAGTAACGATACGGTTTACTCGGTTGAGCTTTGTAATGACGCTATAAACCTTGGTGCAGATGCGCTTTTAATGGTTACTCCCTATTATAATAAAACCTCACAAAACGGTCTTATAAATCATTACAACTATATCGCCGACAGGGTTTCAAAACCGATTATTCTTTACAATGTTCCCTCTCGCACGGGTGTTGATATCAAACCCGAAACATACAAGGAACTTTCAAAACACAGTCGCATTGTTGCCACTAAAGAGGCTTCAGGTGATATTTCTAAAATAGCGCAGATTAAGTACCTTTGCGGTGACGATTTAGATATTTATTCAGGTAACGATGACCAGACAGTTCCCGTTCTATCACTTGGCGGTATCGGTGTGATTTCGGTGCTTTCAAACATTTTACCAAATGAAGTTCATAATATTTGTGATTTGTATTTAAAGGGTAAAACTTACGAGGCTATGAAGCTTCAAAACAAGTATCTCGGTCTTATGAACGCTATGTTCTACGATGTAAACCCCGTTCCCGTTAAAACTGCTATGAACCTATTAGGGGAAAATGTCGGCGATTGCCGTTTGCCGCTCTATCCTATGAGTGACCAAAACCTTGAACGCTTAAAGGCAAAACTTTCGGAATGTAATTTAATCTAAAATTAATGGATGTGAAAAAATGATAAAAGCAATACTTGTTGGCGCAAGCGGTAAAATGGGTAAAAATATTACCGAATGCGCAAATACAAGCGAAGACATTAAAATTATTGCGGGTGTTGATAAATTCAACTGTGGCACAGATTACCCAATATTCCCCGCTTTTGACGAAATCAATGTCACTGCCGATGTTATTATTGACTTTTCAAATATAGCTTTACTTGACGATTTGCTAACCTTTGCTATTGCAAAAAAAATGCCTGTTGTAATCGCAACAACAGGATATAGCGATGCTCAAATTGAAAAAATTAAACAAGCCGCAAAAGAAATTCCGATTTTCTTCACCTTTAATATGTCTTTGGGTGTAAATTTGCTTTGCTCACTTGCTAAAAAAGCGGCGAAGATTTTAGGCGAAGATTTTGATATCGAAATAATTGAAAAACACCACAATCAAAAGCTTGATGCACCTTCAGGTACTGCTATAATGCTTGCAAATGCCGTTAATAACGTTTTCGGTGATAAACTCGCTTACGAATATGACCGACATTCAAAACGTGCTAAACGCCCTAAAAATGAAATTGGTATTCACTCGGTCAGAGGCGGAACAATTGTTGGTGAACATGATGTTATCTTTGCCGGTCGTGACGAAGTTATTACTCTTTCACATGCGGCGCACTCAAAACAAGTTTTTGCTGTCGGCGCTTTAAGAGCGGCAAAATTCATTTCCGAAAAGCCAAACGGAATGTACGATATGAACGATATTTTAAAAATCGATTAAATTTTTAAAACCTTTCGAAAGAAAGGTTTTATTTTTTGTATATTTTTAAATTTTAAGGAAAATATATTATTGACTTAAAGGAGTTGATAAAAATGTTTGATAAAATTTGCTTAATTCTCGTAATCATTGGCGCTTTAAACTGGGGACTTGTCGGTCTCTTCAGTTTCGACCTTGTTGCTTGGGCATTCGGTGGTAGCACTGCAATAATCAGCAGAATAATTTACACTGTAATTGCTCTTGCGGGTGTTTGGTGCATTTCTCTTCTCTTTAGAAAAAATGCATGCTATCATGATGATAAATAACAATAAAAATCCACTGCCAAATTTTAAATCGGCAGTGGACTTTTTATTTTATTGAGCTTCTTTTTTTCTCTTAATAAGAATGAATACCAAAACTCCAATTCCGGCAAATAACAAAACTAATACTACAACTAAAACAACTATTAAAACTGTAGGTATGCCTTTTTTCTGCACCTTATCAGACTTATCTTTATTTGAAGAACCAACTTCGCCAGTAGTAACTTCACTTTCTACAGTGCTTTGGGTTTCTTCCTGCTTCGAATCGGTTTTATCGGATTCAGATTTCAATACATCTTCAGCAGTTTTACCCTTTGGTATTACAACCTTACCATCAAACCTACCGCACATACTACAAACTCGCTCACCCTCGCCATCGGCGGTATTGGTAGCCGCTTTGATAACATTGATTTTATATTTATGAGGGAGTTTAGTGCCTGTGTCGGTCACGGTATCGGTTTTATCGCATCCCGATACTGAACATTTTGCGGTTTTTGTACCGTCTTTTTTACAAGAAGCATCATTATTACTTACGTAAGTCTTAAAAACATGCTCTGCATGGTCATATTTAGCTGTTCTATTATTTTCATTTCGGGTAAAGAATCCCATAATATAAAATGTTCCGCTAGAGCCATTGTTCTTGTAAACCGGTTTAATTGTTACAGTATGTTCTCCATACGAAAGTCCCGAATCCAATACCTCAGGGTATATACCATAACATTTTGCGGCAACACGCTTTCCGTCAACAGTAACTAAAAAGTTATCGATTTCACTGCTATATTGAAGCAATGCAAGTTCAGTACCCGTAAACTTCAAAGCGAAAACGCTATTGTTGCCTGCAGTTGCTTCAACACCGCCAAGAAAACTGCGAAGAAGATTGATTCCATCGTTATTTTTGAAATTTTTTCCGCCAAGCTGATTTGACTGTGTTAATAACGAAGAATTCGCATCAATATAAGAAAGATTGCCATCCAATAAATATTCATTAACCAAACTAGGTAATTTATGATTGGTAACCTTGCCGTCATAACCGCCATTTTGCAAACAGTTAGCTAAATATTCCTCAAATACATCGAAATAAACTGCATAGCCTGCATCGTTGGGGTGAACAATATCAGTAAAATAATTACTCCAATCAGAATTCAAGTCACTGGCAGATAGTTTGCTGACTAAAGCTCGTCCTATATGCAAACTTGGTATATTATAAGCAATAGAAATATCTTCGTGAGCCTGTGCATGAGTATGCAATTCCCCTGTGCGATTAGCGTTAATATAACACTTTTCAGTTGTTAAAACTGTTACAATATCGCAATCAGGAAGCGCTGACCTAATGCTACGCACTATTGTTTCAAACTGCATTGCTGATGTTTCTTTTGTGAGTGTACGAATTTGGTTATCATAATGGTCGTTTATCGCAAATTCAATAAAAACCAAATCGGGTGAATGTGAAATTACTTCCTCTTTAACGCGATAAGCGCCAAAATATGATCCTGTTCCGCCATAGGCGGCATTGATGTTATTAACTTCCGCATTTGGAAAAGCGGTTGATAGCCAATTACCCACAAGTGCACGCCAAGATGTTTTTTCACTATTAGAAGCACCGTGTCCGTTAGTTACTGAACCGCCGAAATACACAACATTAACCTTTTCACCTTTAGAAAGTTTAGCGTATGTATTCTTAAGATCTTGACCGCGGTATTTAATAAAATCGGAATACTCGTTTGTCTTTGCAGCCGATACTGTAACAGAAGGACCTACACAAACTGATAATAATAAAATTATGGTAAGAATTAAGCTGAAAACTTTTATAAATTTAAGTTTCATAATAACACCTCTAAAAAATTACTTTACCAATTATGATACCATAGTTTTAACAAAATCGCAAATATAAAAAGTCCCGTTTTCACGGGACTTTTTAAATTATTTAGAATACTTTTCACGAGCTACATAGCTTGTATGTAAATCGTGGTGAGCCTTATGACCGCCGAAACCGTCATACCATTCTTCGTATAGCTTCTTAACTACCGGAGATTCGTGTGACTTACGGATAGCCATTGACTTATCTTGATCATATAAAGCCTTTGCACGAACTGCCTTAAGGTCAACTGTATCACGAACACTTTGCGGATGAATAGGTTGACCGCCGCCGTTTACACAACCGCCGGGGCATCCCATAATTTCAACAAAGGTCCAACCCTTCGGGTTGCCAGACTTCATCATATCCATTACGCACTTAGCAGCAGCTGCACCTGATGCTACAGCCACCTTAATTTCGTTGCCGTTGATTGTAACAGCAGCTTCTTTAAGACCTTGTGTACCACGAACTGCGGTAAAGTCAATTTCAGTATTGTCTTTACCTGTGAGCCAGTCATTAGCAGTTCTGAGCGCTGCTTCCATAACACCGCCGGTAGCACCGAAGATAACAGCTGCACCTGTGTCTTCACCTAAAGGTGAATCAAATTCTTCGTCAGGTAACATATTGAACTGGATACCTGCACGGTCAATCATACGAGCGAGTTCACGGGTTGTGATAGCGATATCAACATCGGGAACACCTGCAGCAGACTGGTCTTCTCTGCCAATTTCAAACTTCTTAGCAGTACAAGGCATAACCGAAACTGATACGATATCCTTGGGGTCAATGCCCATCTTCTCTGCATAGTAAGTCTTAATAACAGCGCCAGCCATTTGTTGAGGTGACTTACAGGTTGAAAGGTGGTTAATCATATCCGGATAGTAGTATTCGCAGAACTTAACCCAACCTGGTGAGCAAGAAGTAATCATCGGCAAAGTACCGCCGTTGTTAATTCTTTGTACGAGTTCGTTAGCTTCTTCTACGATTGTAAGGTCAGCCGCAAAGTCGGTATCAAATACCTTATCAAAACCGAGACGACGAAGAGCAGCAACCATTTTGCCTTCAACATTTGTACCGATAGCATTGCCGAAGCATTCACCCAAGGTAGCACGAACTGATGGAGCAGTCTGAACTACAACGTGCTTACTACTATCTGCCAAAGCTTCCCAAATCTTATCAGTATCGTCCTTTTCAACCAATGCGCCTGTGGGACATACAACAGTACACTGACCGCAAGAGATACAAGGAACATTTGAAAGACCAACTTCAAACGGAGTGCCGATATTTGTATCAATACCACGGTTGTTAGCGCCGATAACGCCAACATACTGCTCATTACAAGCAGCAACACAACGACGGCAAAGGATACACTTATTATTATCTCTAACTAAATGAGGTGTGCTGCAATCAAGTTCATATTCGGGTTTAAAACCGCCAAAAGCATTTTCATCAACACCATAGTCAAGACAAAGCTTTTGAAGTTCGCAGTTGGTTGAACGAGCACATGAAAGACACTTTTTTTCGTGAGTAGAGAGAATGAGTTCGAGAGTGGTTTTACGGGCTTTCTGAATTTTTTCGGTATTTGTAAGAACTTCCATACCTTCGCTTGCGGGGTAAACACAAGCGGTAACAACACGGAAACCTCTACCTTCGTTTACTTCAACAACGCAAATACGGCAAGCGCCGATTTCGTTCTTTTCCTTCATAAAGCAAAGAGTAGGAATTTCAATACCTGCTTTACGGGCAGCATCTAAAACAGTAGAGCCCTTAGGTACACTGACAGAAATACCATTAATTTTAACATTTATCATATCCATTATTATAAGGCTCCTTTCTTATTGCTTAGAGATTGCTTTAAACTTACAGTTACCCATACAAACGCCGCACTTAACGCACTTATCGGCATCGATAGTGTAAGACGGAAGCTTGTGGCCGGGTGCTATGTAATCGGTCTTTGTGATAGCGTTTACAGGGCAATTTCTTGCGCATACGCCACAACCAATACACTTATCTTGATCGATAACGAATGTAAGAAGGTCTTTACATACACCTGCAGGACACTTCTTATCAACAACGTGAGCAATATATTCGTCACGGAAGAAATTAAGTGTAGAAAGTACAGGGTTGGGAGCAGTTTGACCGAGACCGCAAAGTGAGTTCTGCTTAATGTAGTAGCAGAGTTCTTCGAGTTTATCAACGTCTTCAAGTGTTCCCTTACCCGAAGTAATCTTATCAAGCAATTCGAGAAGTCTCTTTGTACCTACACGGCAAGGAGTACACTTACCGCAAGATTCATCAACAGTAAATTCAAGGAAGAATTTAGCCATATCAACCATACAGTTGTCTTCGTCCATAACGATAAGACCGCCTGAACCCATCATACAACCGATAGCAGTTAAGTTGTCATAGTCAACTTCGGTATCGATAAGACGAGCAGGGATACAACCGCCTGAAGGACCACCTGTTTGAGCAGCCTTAAACTTCTTACCATTAGGAATACCGCCGCCGATTTCATCAATAATGTGACGAAGTGTTGTACCCATTGGGATTTCAACAAGACCTGTGTGCTTGATTT
>JAFYLF010000106.1 GCA_017537195.1 Clostridia bacterium | reverse complement strand
TCAAATACACAAGGTTTTCCAATACCCTGGCTAAAATCAGCCGGGCCAAAGAATATCATATCAATTCCCGGGAGCGCACAAATTTCTTCAAGCTCTGCAAGTGGCTCGGGGTCTTCAATTTGAATTACTGTAAAACGCTCTTCGTTTGCCTCAGTCATATAGTCAAGTCCGTCTACAAGGCAGTATTTTCCGTCGGCATTTCCTCCATCGAGAGGTCTTCTTCCAATGGGGTGAAATTTTGAATAGTAAACAATCTGTTTCGCCTCTTCAAAACTCATAAGGTGGGGAACCATAATACCTGTAGAATCGGCTTCGAGTGGTCTTATAATATCAGAATATCCGCCTGTTTTCGAAATTCTGGTTAATACGTCACAGTCGTAAATTTTTGCGGCTCTTATTATGTTTTCAACTACTGCATAATCAGACGGAACGTGCTCCATATCAATCCATATACAATCAAAACCCGACATTGCCGCAATTTCGGCAATTTTAGGCTCGCCTAAATTAAGTTTTGTGCAAAAAACTGTTTTACCTTCGCGAATTTTCTTTAAAACTTTACTTTTTCGCATATTCATTGTATTTTTCCTCTTTCTTATTCAAATTTAAAAGAATACACCTGAGCATCTTTCATACTAAATTCCATAATAACTTCTTTGCCCGAAAAGGCTGAAAGTGACTTATCAAATTCCACTTTTCTATTTATGTTGTTACCAAATATTTCGATACTTTGTGCGGTATTTTCTTCTTTATCCCAAATTTTAACATAAATATTCCCGGCAGCACTTGTTTTAAAATTAAGCGAGAGGCTATCGCCATCGAACACAAATGGCTTTGTTACAACTTTTGCCCCCGAGTACGGCGCTTTAAACGATGCAAAACCATCCTGGCGTATGCGGTAGCGCAAAAGCTTTGAGGGCTCGCTTTTATGAAGGTGTTCTGTAATTGAATAAATGTAAATATAATTTTCGTCTTCGGTATATCCGTATGAAAGGAAATTGTGGCCGTATTTCCAGGTAAGTGGCTTTTCAAGGCCCGAATCTACAAACGATTCATGAAAACGGTGAAAATGCATACCATCGCGTGAGCACATAAAAAGCGAATCGGTAAGAGCAAGGCCAAGGCGCTCGTAATCTTTGCTGTACATTATGCCACGGCGCAGTTCACGGTCGGGCATCTGGTCATAGTTTGTTGTCCAGGCGGTTCTCTCTGTGTAGCGAACAGGTGTACCAATATAAACGTGGGGCGCACGTGGGTACTGCATTATATTATTTGTGTAAAGCTGAAAAAACTCATCGTCGTCAAATGTTATGGGGCCTGCGTTTTCCCAGGTTTTAAAATCTTTCGAGGTTTTGCAGGCTACAATTCTTAAAACTTCGTCAATAAAATCTCGGTAGTAAATTCTGTATTGGCCTTCTTCTTTGTTATAAAAAACTGTGTTTAGCGAGTCGAATCTGCCGGGGTCTCTTGATATATCTTCAATACGCTCAAAGTTTAAGCCATCGGCCGAGGCAAATGCCGCTAAAGTTCCGCCCGTTAAAAACGATTTTGCGCCATCGTCTACTCTGTCAAGCCCTTTGTATTTTCTATCGGGTGGGCAGGCAGGGTTTTCGTCGATAAAAACAGAAAGTGCAGTTCTTGCCTCGGTAGGGTGGGCGTTTACAATGTTGTTTTCGCCATATTTTCCTACTGTGGGGCGTC
>JAFYLF010000013.1 GCA_017537195.1 Clostridia bacterium | reverse complement strand
CGTTCTGCTTACGCAGTGCCGGGGGGTATTGTTTATGCGTAAGTGTGTTATCGTTTTTGCCTTCAACCGTATAATTTAACCTACATTTTATATATTTTTAGTTTTGTGGGTTAACCGCATAAAATCAAATCAAAAAACGCTCGGTTTTTAAGCTCGGTTTTTAAGATGATTTGTGTTATAAGACTAAAACGCCGCAAAAAGCGTCTAATTTTTGCGTTTAAGGAGGTTATTTTAATCGGCAATGTTCTTGCCTTATTAACGCGAATACACAGCGTAACGGCCTTACAAGCCTTAATTCAAGCCTTTTAAACAAGAATGATAACGAGAAGTGCGTATTAGATAGAATAGTAAATCATTTTTCAACCCTTTAAAACTCTTCTATAATTAGAGAAAAAGGGTGTGCGTGGGGTGAAAATTGGTTATGTCAGGGTGTCCTCGAAGGGACAAAACCCGGAACGTCAATTAGAAACAATGCGCAATTTGGGCATTGAAGAACGTTATATATTTAAAGATACTGCCTCCGGCAAGAATTTTGACCGACCTGGCTATATAGCAATGAAACAAATACTCAGGGCAGGGGATTGCCTTTACATTGATTCATTGGACCGTTTGGGAAGAGATTACGAGGCAATTATCTCTGAATGGAAGCATATCACACGCGAATTAACGTGCGATATTGTAGCTTTAGATAACAGTGGGCTTTTCGATTCCAAGAAATTCAGAGAAATGGGTGATATCGGAAGATTATTAGAAGACCAAATGTTAGCTTTACTGGCCTATGTTGCCGATGTGGAACGCAAAAAGACGTTAGAACGTCAACGCCAGGGCATTGCAACGGCTAAAAAAGCCGGTGTCCGTTTTGGCCGTCCATCCTCTGTTTCTGATTGGGAGCTCTTCGACCGGACCGCAAAGCGTTGGGAACGTGGTGAAATCACCGCAGCCGAAGCTTGCCGAATTACCGGCTGCAAAAAGACCTCATATTACAAATACATCAAAGAACGTGGCTTTAAAAAGCAAGAGGAACCGAAGCTTATATAAGTTTCGGTTCTTTCGTTGTTTTCAAGACCATCCTTATTTTGTTTAACATACATAAAAGTCACTCTGCAGTCTTGTGGAGTGACTTTTTTAACAACTGTGAAGAAAGTAACAAATAAAATTTTTAGCAAACAAGTAAAATCACAAGTGAAATTTAACATCTGAATTTAAGTAAGTTTACATGTAATTCTTAAAATGTTTGTTTACAAACATTTTTGTAAACAAACTTATTTATAAAAAAAGACAAATAAAACAGCCCACCGTCATTTCGGGGGCTGTTCTGTGATTTAATTAGGTTTAAGTTGATACGAATAGCTGTAACTGTAACCGCCATTTTCTTTGGTGACGATTATTTTTTCACCGTACTTGTCAATTAAAGCATTTTTATATTCTTCTTGTTCGGTATTGTTGCGAGTGTGTCCAATACAGTCAATATACATACGAATAGCTTCACCTTTATCCAAAGCGTTACACGCAGCTTCAAAGGCACGTTGGTGAAAATAATTACCTCCGTTAATTAGAGTGCTCATATTATCAACCCCATTGATAATTTAATTGGCTCTTGCGAGGCGCATTTGAGAAATAATCTCATGACATTTCTGAATGTCAGCAAGCGAATTATCTTGTTTCTTTTTAATAACCGGACGAATACCGTTAGGAATACGGTAAGGATTATAGATGTGACGATGCAACTTATTAATGGCTGCATTAAT
>JAFYLF010000105.1 GCA_017537195.1 Clostridia bacterium | reverse complement strand
CTCGACCAGTCGAGAGCCTCGACACGCAATTCGCGTGCTGAGGTTCTTCTTTTTTTGTGGTTTCTACCTCGCGTTTAAGGTTAGTTATGAATATTCGCACCAAAAAAGAAAGTACTTATAAAAAAATAAGTACTTTCTTTTTATTTTTCCTAATCTTTATGGATTCAAATTTACGGTTTGTTTTCTTTTGTGGTTTTAAGTGGTTTTGCTTTATTCCTTTTCTATTTTAGAAGGTTTTTGTTCTTTTATGAAATTATTGGCATCCTTTAAGAAACTTGCTGTAATAAGAACAATAACAGCTCCTATTGGGAATGCGGCGATTATACTTACTGATTGTAAATTGCTCATAGAACTGTCAGAGAATATAAGCGCAATAGGTAATACAATCAAGAGAATGCACCACATAAACTGAATGAGTTTATTGGGCATTTCGTTTTCGCCGAGCTTGTGGTAGCTATAACACGAAGCGATAAGCGCAATGGAATCGAATGAAGTAGCATAGAAAGCAACCATTGTCAAGAGTACAACTACAAGTATTAACGGAGCGCAAGGGATATGTTTTATCATTTCAATAATTATGTCGTAAAGGTCGCCTGTTTCGTTATACATTGCAATAAAATCGGCTTTTCCTGATAATTGTAGTCCCATTGAATGATTTCCAAGGATAATAAAGCTCAAAATAGTAGAGCCTACACCAAAGCCGTAACCGCCCAAAATGGTTTGACGTACTGTACGGCCTCTTGAAATTGTACCGATAAAGAACGGAGCGGCAACACACCATACCATCCAGTAAGCCCAGTAGAAAATGGTCCAGTTTTGTGGGAAAGAATTATTTCGCATTGGGTCACTGTAGGTAGCAAGACCGAAAAATTCCTTGACCATAGTACCAAGTGATTCAACACCTGTTTCTATTATATAACGGGTCTGACCGCCAAACAACAGCACATAGGCGAGCAAGCCGAAGAACATATAAATACAAGCCTTTGCGAGTATGCTTATTCCTTTAAATCCATGAAGCAGGGAATATGTGTAAACAGCGCAGGTGGCAAGTAGAATTATTATTGTAATTATATTTCTGCTGATGGTAATTCCAAAAAGCTCGGTTATGATATTTGCCATAAGCGGAGTTGCAAGGCTAAAGGTTGTAGCGGTACCGGCAAGTAAAGCAAACACAGCGAGAAGGTCGATAATTCTACCTAAAATACCGTCGGTATGTTTACCTAAAATGGGACGGCAGGCTTCGGAATATTTTTGGCGGTCTCTTTTACGGACGTGAAGCATAAAACCGAAGGCTACAGCAAGAACTAAATAAAAGCCCCAAGGAATAAGACTCCAGTGGAAGAGGGGGAATACCCCTGCCCATTCCTGAATATCGCCAAGACTTGTTACGTGTGAATCGGTAGCATATAAAATCCATTCGGAAAAAGAATAGAAAAGTATATCAGCCGCAAGACCTGCGGTGAACATCATTGAGCCCCAGGTTAAAAATGAATATTTTGGTTTTTCATTTTGTCCGCCTAATACGATTTTGCCGTATTTAGAGCAGGCAATAAAGATTGAAATAAGGAAAATTCCAAGACCGATTATGAGATAATAAACACCCATTGTGTCGCCAAGCAAGGAACGGATTTCGCTGATTACAACATTCGACTTTTCGGGTAAAAAGAAGAACAAAACGCTAAGCCCTACTATAAGAGCTAAAGGGACGAGGGTAATCATCCAGTCTATCTTGTTTTTTTCTTTTGGTTTTAGATTATTAGCCATTTTAAACCTCCCGAATATATTTTTTATATTTTTCGTCCATCGAAGCAAGTTCGCTGATGGAATCAATTTCTATTATGTCGCTTTTTTGCATTTCTGTAATACCTAAAGTGTATTCCTCTGGGTAGCAAAACATTGCAACATCGTCCCAATAAATTTGGCGGTTTTGTCTTTGCTCGAATTCGATTTCAAGGTGTTTTTTAAGTTTTTCACCGTCTTCACTATTCCAACGTGAAACACTGAAAAGCTGCCAACCTTTTTCACCGCCTGTACGGCTGCAGTGGGTGATTATATTATCTTCCACCGTAAGCAACCATTCGTCAGTAAACCCATCAGTCCAGATTGCGTTGTATCCCGAAAGGGTGAAATTAGGATTTAAAATTTCGGGATTATATATAATTTGGTCGCCGTCTAAAATAATGACATCGCTTAAATGCTCACGCGCAACATAAAGGGAAGAAATATTATTGCAGGTGTCATAGTAAGGGTTTTCGATAAGGGTTATGCCCTCGTATTCGTCAAGTAAAACCTCAAATTTTTCTTTAAGGTAGCCCACGACAATATATATTTCGTTAATTCCGTTTTTGTGAAGGGCATTTATTACGGTATCTATCATTCGTTTGCCGTTCACTTCAATAAGGGGTTTCGGGGTTTCGAGAGTTAAGGGCTGCATTCTTTTGCCAAGTCCTGCCGCCATTATTATGGCTCTTTTAATTTTATGCATCCAACCCCTCCTTTTCGATTAAATCCTTTGCAATGTTGTAATATTCCTTTGCAAAACGGTATTGCTTTAAGGAATATTCGCCGAATTCTACACCTAAATCTCGCTTATATTCACACCAGTTACTCCAAAGAAGTCCGCATGCGGAAATATAACAGTAGATCTTAATTCGGGTTTTAATGTCACACCCTTCGGTGAAGTAGGAATCAATAAGTCTTTCGGCGTGTTCACGGTCGTACATGGCATAAATTATAAACATTGCGATATCGACATGTGGGTCTTGCATTGCTGAATATTCCCAGTCGATAAGTCTTATTTCTTCGTTGCCGTCTTTGTCGGCACAGAATAGGAAGTTGTCAGGCACCGCATCAATATGTGTAAGACAGTAATCGCATTTGTGCTTATCAATATAATTTTTCAAAGAAAACACATTTTTCTTGGTTTTCTCATAATCGATATATTGAGATTCTTTACTCAGCCACAAAGATTCGTAAAAATCAATTTTTTCGAAAATATCAAATACGTGTTTTACCGATAATTTTATATTATGGAAATCTCGCAAACGCTTCATACAGCGAAGTACATCTCGGGGATTTTCGGGGTCGCAAACACGGGCATTTTCTAAAAATGCAGTGATTTTGTAGCCGTTTTCGGCATTTATATAAATAATATCATCACAAATATTTTTATCCCAAATTTCTTTATAAACAGCGGCTTCTTCGCTTCGGTTTATAAGATTATCGGTTCCTTCGCCTGGGATACGCATAATATAACGTTTATCCCTTAAAGAAAAGAGGAATGAGCGGTTGGTCATACCTTTTTTCTGAATTTTAATATCGGTTATTTCATCTTTTTGGCAGTTCATTGCCTCGGCGATTATTTCAATCTTCTCGGATTTCAAATGCAGTGAATCGCTGTCAATATCACGAAGCTGTTCGTAGGTGTTAATTTCGAAATTTTTGTCAGCGCCAACCACCTTGGCAAATGCAATCATTTTTTTGTTTTCATAAAGAGTATCTTCCCAAAAAGAGTTGTTGTATTTAATATCACAGGCCATTTTTCCGAGTTTTTCGGCAACAGTTTTACCGGTGTTTTGGTCTAAATAACTTATACCGAGCATTCGGTTGCCTTCCTGCAAAAGAGAAACCTTTGCAAACTCGCCCTTGCGGTTGACCTTTACATCACTGTCGGCGGTAAGCTCATTTGTAACCATATACCACGGATATAATTCATATTTGCTAAACGGGTTTTCCTCGCACCATAGGTCACAGGGAATAATATAACAGTTTTCGAGATTTTCTTTAGCAAGATATAAAGAATGCAGATTGTTTTTTGCAAAATAATCGGGATTATATTTAAGTTTGATTTTATATTTATCAATCAAAAATTCGAACTTTTCTTTTAAAAATCCAACAATAACAGTTATATCGGTAATACCAACACTGTTAAGGTGCTTTATTTGTCTTTCAATAAGGGTTTCGCCCTTAACTACTAAAAGCGCTTTTGGGGTTTCGGTGTTGATAGGCACCATTCTGATACCTGCACCCGCCGCTAAAATAATTGCTCGTTTTGGCGCAGAATTTTTTAAAAGGGAAACCGCTTTATTTGTAAGAGAAAAATCGTTATTTAAAATTTTCTCTTCGCAAAGTCTTTTTAAAGAACTGTTTACAAGACCTAATGAATAGCCACTTAAATTTGCTAACTCACGCTGAGTAGTAAAGGGGTTTTTATTAAGGTAGAGTAGCAAATCATAAGCCCATTTGTTCACGAAATCACCACCAATATTTTTTTATGAACAAATATATTATAACACATATTTTAAAAAAATCAACCCTTTTTATAAAGTTACGGACACCCACAAAAGTGAATGTCCGTAACTTTTAATTAAATAGTATTAAATTAATGTTTTGGATTAAGGAACCCAGTAGCTGCCTTCAAAGAAGTAAACACCGCTGCCAATCTTATAAACGCCGAATGTTGCTAATTTGCCAGAAGCGTCGACATAAATCCAACCGTCTGAAGTATTATGCCAGCCAGTACCATATAAAGCGCCTGAAGCGGAAGCGTAAATAGCCTTTCCATCGTTAGTATAAGTCCAGCCATCAGCTAACATTGTGCCGTCTTCATAGAAGTAATATTTAGTATTATCGATAGTGTATATACCGTTTTGTAAAAGTTTACCGTCTTTAAAGTAAACATAATCGCCATTCTTTAATTTCAGCCAACCTTTACCGGTATATTCGCCCTTACAGGCACCGCTTGCATCAAAGGAATAAACCTTACCGTTTATTAACTGGTAACCTGTTAATAGTTCAAGGTCAAATGTTACAGTATCAGTTACAGTATCGTAATTAAAAATCACATTGAAATAATAACGCGCACCGTTTACACTAATCCAACCATAAGCTAATGAGCTGTCGGCATTGAAGTAATACCATTTACCGTTTAAAAATTCCCATTCGCCTGAGGCATCTATTCTTGTGCCCGAAGATGAGTAATAATAGAGATTGCCGTCGTAATAGCTGTAATCTACGCAGTTGGTCTTCGTTGCGCCGTTGTAATCGAAGCTATACCAAGCACCGCCGAGATAAAGGGTCTCTCCTTGTACCATAGTACCTGTTGAGTTATAGTAATACCATTTACCGTCTTTATATTTCCAACTATTAGCTTTTCCTGTTTGTTTTTCATCGTCTGGTTCTACATATTTTATGAATTTGCCGTATTCATCAAATTGAGCATATTTGTCTTCTTTTTCGATGTAGTGAATGCCGTCGCGCACCATCCAAACATCTTCAAAATAGTACCATACGCCATTAAGGTTTAGCCATTCGTCCTCGCAAAGCGCACCGTAAGCATTGGCATATACCCAGTCACCGTCATAATAGAGATACCAACCGCTGCGTACATATTTACCATGTTTGTCAAGTAAATAGGTTTTGCCGTTGTCTTTAACTGTATCGTTGATTACCATTATGCCGTGATCGAAATAATTTTCTCCGTACCAACCGTGATAAGCTTCACCGTCTTTATAAAGATAAGCGTTGCCGTCTTGGTAGGTAATACCATCGGGAACATCATATTCGTCAACAATAACACCGTAAGCATCGATTACATAAATCTTGTCATACGCCCATGAATAGTAGGTGGTGTTAGATACCATTTTGCCGTTATCATCAAAATAATATCTGTTATTGTCGATACCGAAAACTCCGCCTGTAAGTTTCCAAGGTCCAAAGTAATACCAAGAACCGTCAATCAGTTTCCAGCCTTCAAACTGTCTGCCGTATGTATCATAATAATAACCGTTTATATTGCAGTCGGTTATCATACGGTGGGTAAAGTGGTCAAAATAATAAGCAACAGGTTGGTCATTCTCTATAATGGTGGTGTAACCCGATGCCAAATCGCCGTATTGAACATAATAGAAATAACCGTTTGCGCTCTTCCAACCGTCACCATTTGAAAGAAGCGTAACTATGCCGTTTGCATCAGAAACATAGATTCCATCTTCTGTAACAAGGTAGGAGTCAGGAGTTAATCGATAGTCTTTAAATAGATAATTCTTGCCGCCTATTGATTTAATTCCGTCTGCAAGATTGCCCGAAGCATCGGCATAAAGGTAGGTGTCTTCGAAGGAAATCCAACCGTTAGTTTGCTTTACACCGGTGTTATCAAAATAGTATATGTTGTATGTATCATCTTCATATACTTCGCATATTCTGTCGCATGCCATTGCATAATCAAAATAATACAACTTACCGTCTATATTCTTCCAACCGCTGAATAATTCACCGTTTTCAACAAGCACTCTGCCGTAATCGGTGTTGTAATATCCGTCCATGGTAACTTTCTTATATTTACCGTCGGGTGCTAAAATGTATAGGTAAGTGCGTCCTCCTATATCGTCATATTCCCAACCGTAATCAAACTCGCCATAAGCCATTGAAGGCCACAGAGTGTATGTGTTTCCGCCTATATACAGACAACCTTCGTAAAGCGAATTGTCTTCATTTATATAATACCAATCGCCTTTATAAGCGTACCAACCCTTATCGGTTATAACCTTACCGTTTTTAGCAAGTATATAATATTTCCAGTTGCCGTCTTCTTGGTCATAAACTTGAGTGATATAATCGCGTTCCATAACACCTTCGCTATCGAAGATATACTTATCGCCGCCAATTTCTAACAAGCAGTCGCGTACTAATTGGCCGTCTAAAACATAGTAGAAATCACGATTAAGGTTAACCCAGCCGTCAGAACGTTTTGTTAGTGCGCAAGATGTGTCTGCGACATATACGCCATCATAAAGCTCGACAATACGGTCTTTTACAGCATAACCATTTTCAAAATAATAAAGTCCCGAACCGATTGTTTTTAATTCGTTTTCTATTCTTATGTAGTCATAACCATAATATGAATAATTGCCATTTTCATCTAAATACCAGCCGCCGCAGTAAAGCGCACCGCCTTTTTTGGCGCGTATTTCACAGAAATGGCCAAGTTCTTCATCGTACCAGCCGTAAGGTTGGTTATCGAGCATTTTGCCTTCATAGTCAAAATAGTAGGAAGCGCTGCCGATTTGTTGTATTTTATGATACAAAAATTGTCCGTCAACACAATAGTACCAATCTTTACCAATTGATGACCAACCGTTTTTGTTAAGTTTTTTAGCATGACCGTTTTTATCTGCGTAATAGGTAAAAGCGTCGGTGTCGTCATAATAAAGGGAGTCGCTGAGCATCCAACCGTCGCCTGCGAAATAGTATGTAGCAGAGCCTACTGTTGTAAGTCCCTTTGCAGCGACAGCCTTATCGTCGTAATAATACCAAAAATCGCCTTCTTTATACCATTCTTTGCAGTAAAGAGCTCCGCCCTTTCTTGCGCGGACATAGCGGTCAGTTTGGCTTTCTTCATCAAAGAAGCTTGCTGTATCATCGTCAAGCATTCTACCGTCATCGAAGAAGTAGTAATAAGCACTGCCGACTTTCTGTATGCCTGTGTATGCTGCACCGTCAGCGCCGAAGTATTTCCAATATCCGCCATTCTCGTGATAAGAATCTTCAAACCATACCCATTTGTTAGTTACTAATGGACCGCCTTTTGCGGCACGGTAGTAATACGATGCTTGTTCTTCTATCGACCATATGCTGAAATCGGTATCGTTGTACATAACACCGCTACCGTCGAAACCGTAGTAAAAGTCCCCAATTTTAACTGTGCAGTCGTCAGCACGGTATCCGCCTGGCTGATAGTAGTACCAATCAAGTGTTTCAGGGTTTTTATACCATTCACCACTAAGCATTTTGCCGTCTTCATAAAAACGGAAATAACTGCCATATTCATCTATCCAGTATTCACCGTCTTTGTATTGGTAGCCGTTATCAAAGTACTCGTAATAGCCTTTGTCGGTGTACCAACCATCTTTTTCTGCCGCTTCTGCAGATGCTGTGAACGGAAGTATAAGCAAAATTGCTAATACTGTTACAACAACTGCAAAAAACCTTGTTTTTTTCATTTTTTTACCTCCTAAAAACTAATTTATTAAGGTGATGTAACCTTAACTATTTTAATTGTACCAAATATGGCAAAATAATGCAATAACAAAATGTAAACAGATACTGATTTGTGCAAAATCACCAAAAAACTCAATGTAAAAGCATAATATAGAAAGGAAAAAACTCTTGATATATTATTATTATCGTGATATAATTATTTTGTATTATTATGCAAATAAGTGACAAACACTTATAAACGAAAAGAGTGTGAAGAATGAAAATTAGCGTAATTGTGCCAATTTACAATACGAAGGAGTATATACGCGAGTGTTTGGATTCTTTGGTTTTCCAAACACTTGATGAGTTGGAAATTATCGCTGTTGACGACGGTTCAACCGACGGTACGACAGATATAATAAAAGAATATGCCGAAAAGTACCCAGAAAAAATAAAAGCGTTTTTCAAGGAAAACGGGGGACAGGCAGATGCCAGAAATCTTGGCATTGCTCATGCAAACGGCGAATATTTAGGTTTTGTTGACAGTGACGACTGGGTTAACCCTGAAATGTACCTTGAAATGTATGAAAAGGCAAAAGAAGAGGATGCCGACATCGTTATATGTGATACTACCGACCACTATCCAAGCAGAGATGTTTATCATCACGCTTCGTGTTTTACAGATAAGTTTACGGTAACACCATCGGCGTGTAACAAAATTTTTAAGCGTGAATTTGTTGGAGATATAAGATTTCCGATAGGTCTTTGGTATGAAGATTTTGAGTTTACCACAAAAAATCTTATGCTTACCGAAAAAATTTCAGTAATACATAAAGGCTTTTATCATTGTCATTGCCGCGAGGTTTCCACAATGACAAATAACAATTCCCAAAAGAATTTAGATATGATAACAGTAATCAATAATCTTTTAGATTTTGCTAATCAAAATTCTTTGCAGGAAAAATACAAGGATACATTTGAGTATTTGCATATCGACCATATCCTGATTTCTACAATAAACAGATTACAAGCGCAAAAAAACAAAAATAAAAAAATGGTTATTAAGACTATGCGCAAGGTTGTAAGAGAACGGTATCCAAGGTTTTATAAGGGTGAAATCTTCGGCAATATGCCAAGAAACAGAAAAATAATTGCATTTTTGAATTATATTGGTCTTTCATGTATTTCAAAAATGATTTTGGATATAAAAGCTGCGAGACGATAGAATTTAAGTATTATTTATTTCGGAGAGATAGAAGTGAAAAAATTTTTTGAATTTATAAAAAATAATTTATTGCTTATTATTTTAGCTTTGCAACCGATATTGGACATATTGGCTTATGTGCAAAGAGGCAGTGCAGTGTCTTTTGCGGGCTATTTTAGATTGTTGTTAACACTATTGCTTCCCGCATATACACTGTTTTTCGCTAAAGAGCGTAAAAAGTTCATAATTTCAATGCTAGTAATCGGTGTATTTTCGGGTTTGCATATTCTGAATTGCTTTAGAGTGGGATATTTAAGTATTTTTACCGATGTTAAATATTTGCTTTTGGTAGCTCATGCAATAGTATTGCTTTACTCGTTTATGTTCTTATATGATAAAAAGGAAAATTTAAGGCAGATTAAAACTGCTTTAATGATTATGATTCCCACGGTTGCTATAACCTACTATATAAGTTACTTTTTGAAAAACGGAAGCTATACCTACATACACAGCCAGATAGGTTGGACAGGCTGGAATAATACCCCGAGTGTATTCAGCATTATTTTGTCGGCACTATTTCCGTTTATAGTTTATTTTTGTGTTAAAGGACGCAAAAAGTGGAGTATTATTTTCTTGGTGCCACTGTCGTTTATGTATATTATGAACGGCACAAAGGCAGCATATTTGACCCTTATTGGCTCACTGTTTTGCTGTTTTGTTTTTGTTATTGCAGAGTATTTTATAAAGAAGAAAGAAAAATTTCCGGTTTTGGTTGCTGCCCTAATGGCGGTTCTTTTGATTGGTTCCATATCTTATTATAATTATTCGCCAAGACTTGATATCGACACCTTGAATAATGAAAGCCTTGAGCAAGGCGAAGAAATGCTTGAGGGTGAAGAAGACGAGTTGGGAATTGAAAATTTAGAAGAAAATTTCGCAAAATCGCTTGATAAGAAAATGATAAGGCGCTTTGGATTAGACCGCTATCTATCATATTACGAAGGAAATATGAATGCCGAAAGCCTTGCAAATAACCGATTAAAGAAGATAATTTTCGGCTCACTCGTTTGGGAGGATACCGATATTATAACAAAGTTTGTGGGATTTGAGCATACTCTTATGTATATCGGTAACGATAGTTATGATTTGGAGAGCGACCCTCAGGCAATTTATTTCTATTACGGTTATCTTGGTGCAGCGCTTTATGCCGGAGTACTTATTTATTTCTGGTTAAGGCTTATAAAACAGCTTCTTTGTCACTTTAAAGAAAGTTTCAATTTGTTCAACTTTGTTATTTTTATAAATTATGGTTTGCTTATGGTTTCAACCCTTTATACAGGCCACCTGTTAAGAAGACCTAATTCGGCAATTTATTTAACAATAGTACTTCTATTGATTTATTGCAGAACGGAACCGTTATTCAAAAGAAAAAAGCAGATAGTAAAGGACTAAAATGAAGAAGAAAAGTGTAACTGAAAACGTTTTTTTTAATATGCTTTATCAGGTTCTTGTGACGGTTTTACCCTTTGTAACAACTCCGTATATCGCAAGAAGCCTTGGGCTTAGCGCCAACGGTGTTCATTCATTTACCGAAAGCATAGTCACATACTTTATTATTTTCGGGGCTATTGGCACTTCACTTTACGGTATTAGAAAAATCGCCTACATCCGTGATGATGAAGAAGAATTAGCAAGGGTTACAAAAGAAATTATATCACTCAGATTAATTTTGACGGTCATCACCCTTGCCATTTATGTACCGCTATTGTGCTTTAATAATGAGTATGCCTATATTTACCGTATTCAAATTATAAATATTATTGCAAACGGTATTGATATTACTTGGTTTTATCAAGGCGTGGAGGACTTTAAAAAGGTTACTATCAGAAACCTTATTGTTAAATTCCTTTATGTTGTATGTTTGTTTATTTTCATTAAAGAACCGAGCGATTTGCCCTGGTATGTATTTTTAATTGTTATCAGCAGTCTTATCGGCAATTTAATAATGGTTTATTATTTACCGCAGTATGTAGATTTGCGAAAGGGTAAAAAACTAAATCTGTTAAGTCATCTCAAACCCAGCTTTGTATT
This sequence comes from Clostridia bacterium, assembly GCA_017537195.1. GTDB lineage: Bacteria > Bacillota > Clostridia > Oscillospirales > Acutalibacteraceae > UBA737. The sequence continues at coordinate 45,010 of JAFYLF010000105.1, read as the reverse complement.
ATTCATTCCGCAGGCGATGAATTATATATATGCGCTTATTGACAGAAGTATGCTTGGGTGGTTGACCAATACTGATAATGTCGGTCTTTATGATCAGGCACAGCGAATTGTCAGAATGATTACTGCAATTTTGCAATCTGTTGGATATGTTATGATGGCAAGAGTTGCTAATCTCACCATGAGCAACGATAGGGAAGGTATAATTGCTTATATCCGCAAATCAGTTAACTTTAATCTGTTTATAGCTTTTCCGGCTATGTTCGGAATACTCGGTGTGGCAGACGATTTTATACCCTTTTTCTTGGGGCAGGAATATGTCGATGTTGCGCCGATTTTAAAGGTTCTCAGTATTCTTGTGTTTACCACTTCTATGAACAGTCTTATGGGTGTTCAGTTGCTTATACCATTGGGAAAAGAAAAGGTTTACACTATCGCAACCGCAGTGGGCGCTATTATCAGTGTTGTCGGCAACTTGCTTTTGATACCGAAATTTGAAATTTTCGGTTCCTGTATCGCTTACGTTGTGGCAGAAACCGCAGTTTTTGTTATCTCTTATTGGAATTTGAGAGATATGTTTAATTTAGGTAGGCTTTTAAAAGATAATATAAGTATTATTGTCGGCTCTGTGTTGATGTATATTGTAGTGCGTATAATATCGATATTTGATATGAATATTATCGTTAAACTGTTATGCGAACTTATGAGCGGAGCGAGTGTATATTTTGCGATTGCATTTATAACAAAAAATGAAACATTTTTAATGATTTTAGATAAAGTGTTTTCTTTTTTAAGAGGTTTCATAAACAAGAGAAAGGTTGATTAACTGTAATGAAGGTTAGTTTAATTATTCCTGTTTATAATGTTGAAGATTTTTTGGATAGATGCCTGAAATCTGTAGAGCAACAGACATACAAAGACGCTGAAGTTATTATCGTTAATGACGGAAGCACCGATAATTCATATAAAATCATTGATGATTATGTTGCTAGAAACAGTAATTTTGTGACCTATAAAATTGAAAACAGCGGTCTTGGCGGGGCCAGAAATTTCGGGCTTACCAAGGCGACGGGCGATTATGTTGTTTTTTTGGATAGCGACGATTATATCGCGACTGACTGCTTGGAAAAATTCATTCAGTGCGCAGAAAAAAATGGCAGTGATATTGTTGTTTGCAATAGTTGTGATGTTACTGAAGACGGCACTGCTATTTCATATAGTAAAAATAATATAAAAGAGGAAACGGTATCGGTTTATAGCACACCGAATATATTATTAAACCGTCCTTGCGCATGGGCAAAAATGTACCGCACAACTCTTTTTGAGGGCTTGGCTTATACTCCGAGAGAGTGGTATGAGGATTTACGCCTGACACCCAAGCTTTATTTAAGAGCGGATAAAATTTCTTTTATAGAAGATACATTGTTTTTCTATGTTCAAAGAGCAGGTTCAATTATGAATAACTCTAAAATAGCGCGCAATTTGGAAATTATTACCGCTTTCGAAGATTTACTTTCATATTTCAAGCAAAACGATGTTTACGAAACCTTTAAAGAAGAGCTTGAATATTTAGTGATCGAGCATATTGCGGTTGCCGGTATGACAAGGGTTTTAATGAGTAAAGCTTCCGAAAAGAAGTCAGTTATAGCGAAAATGGAAGAATATCTGGCTTCATTTGATGATTTATATGGTAATAAATATATTTCTACCTTGTCGTTAAATAAAAAATTGATTTTAAAATTCAACAAAAACAAATTATATTTCTTGACAGCCTTGTGTATGAAAATTAAGAATAAAATCAGTTGATTTATTTTCTGGAAAAGGGTGAATTAAATGTCTAATCCCAAAAGAATTATAATACCGACAGGGTATATGGGTTCGGGTTCTTCGGTTATTACTGATTTAATGAGTGAAATTGAAGGCGTAGATGTCAGCCGTGGTACCTTTGAATATGTTTTTATGCACTGCCCAAACGGCGTTTTTGATTTAGAAGATAAGCTTTTAATCGGCAATAATGCGGTAAGAAGTGACGAAGCATTGCATTCATTCGAGCAGACAATGAAGCAATTATATGATAAAAAATACTGGTGGGTTGGGCATTATAATAAGAATATCGGCAAAGGATTTTTTGATGCTACAAAGGATTATATAAAAAGCCTTACTGATGTTGAAAGTGATTATTACTGGTATTATCAGGAAAACACAACCTTAAAAATGTTTTTTAGACTTTGCTTTAATAAGGCTTTAAAGTTAGTAACACTTAATAGGTTTAAGCCCAAAAAGGTGTTGGCTTACGAGCCAATGCGTCTATCTTTTGTTAATCCCGAAAGGTTTTATTCGGCATCAAAAGAGTATATATATAAACTTTTTAATATGGCAGGGTATCAAGAGCAAAGCATACTTTTCGACCAACTGCTTTTGCCCTTCAATCTTTTTAGATTTGAAAAATATTTCGGTGAAGATGCCTTTGTTTTTGTAATTGAACGTGACCCACGCGATGTGTTTATAAGTAATAAATACTATTGGTCAAAACAAGGTGAGCCTGTGCCGTATCCTGTTGATGTGGGAGAATTTTGCAAGTATTATAGAAGTTTGCGTCAGATGGAAAAAACGGCTCAAAGTGATAGAATTATTAGAATTAAATTTGAAGATTTAATTTATAATTACGACCAAACGGTTGCTATGATTTTTGAGAAACTCGGTTGGGATATTAAAACTCACAAAGCGCCAAAAAGCCGTTTCAACCCCGAAAAATCGATTTATAATACCCAGCTGTTCTTAAAGTCAAAGGAATATGAGTGCGAAGGTGAGTATATAGCTAAAGAGTTAAAGGAATATCTTTACGATTTTCCGTATGTCCTTAATCATAAGGATAATAGCGTATTTTAGAAGATTGCGGTGATTTCTATTAAAAAAATAACTATTTTAATGTTGCATCTTCAGCACGGCGGCATTGAAAAGCAAACAATTACATTAGCCAATGAATTAAGCAAGGATTATGATGTTGAAATTATTTCGACATATAGTATGAATTGTAAACCGGCGTATGAAGTGAACGATAGGGTGAAAATTAAATATTTAATGGATACCCACCCTAACCGCAAAGAAATAGCCGATGCAATTAAGGCGAAAAATATTTTTGAAGTGTTAAAGCAAGGGTTTATCGCGGTTAAGATATTGGTTTTGAAAAAACTGCTTATGGAAAAGCAAATCAAAAAACTTGATTGTGATTATGTTCTTTCAACAAGGGTTGAGTTTGCTGACATGCTTTCTAAATTTGCTCCGAAGGATGTTACAACTATCACACAAGAGCATTTGCACGACGATAGCGAGAGTTATATTTCTAAATGTAAAAAAGCATTCAAAAATTTGGATTATTTGGTTGTCCTGTGTGAGGGTTCTCAAAACAATTTCACAAAATGGCTAAAGGACAATAAGCGAATTAAAATTGTCAGAATTCCTAATATTTTAGAAAATGTTCCCAATGAAAATGCGGCGCTTAAGGGTAATAATTTGGTATCTGTCGGAAGACTTCACCCCGTTAAAAACTTTTTAGGTTTAATCGAAGTTTTTAATGTGGTTACAAAAAAAGTTCCAGAAGCTAGACTTACCATTGTAGGCGGCGGTGAGGAATTGGAAAGCCTTAAGGGAAAGGTTATAGAATATGGCTTGCAAAACAATGTAACCTTTACAGGAATGGTTTCAAAGCAAGATGTTGAAGCATATATGCTTTCAAGTGACCTTTATGTTATGACATCGCTTACCGAATGCTTCCCAATGGTGCTTTTGGAGGCTTCTTCAGTAGGTTTGCCCCTTATAAGCTACGATGTTCCCGTGGGACCTTGCGCTATTATAAATAATGATGAAAACGGATATTTAATAGATTTTGAAGAAACCGAAAAAATGGCCAAAAAGATAGTCGAAATATTAAATAATAATTCGCTTAAAACCCGTTTAGCAAAGGCTTCAAAGGAAAATGCGTATAACTATTTGCCCGAAAAAATTATGCCGCTTTGGCATAACCTTTTTAACGGTTAGGTTGTTGAAATAATTTAAAAGCTGTCTTGACTTTTTGCAGGACAGCTTTTTAAAATACATAGGCTTTGTGATTTTGATTTATTGACATATTTATACAAAGTGGTTATACTATTAAAGAAACTTTTTATAAGAGGTAATTTATGAGAAAAAAATTAAAGCTTCTCCTTACGGTGTTTTGGGTTTTCTTCCGTATAGGTGCTTTTACCTTTGGCGGTGGATATGCCATGATACCGCTGATTTCTGAAGAAACAGTTAATAGGCGCAAATGGATAAGTGAAAGCGATATTTTAGATATTATCGCTATTGCTGAATCAACGCCTGGTCCCGTTGCAATAAATTCGGCGACCTTTGTGGGTTACCGTGTTGCAGGTTTTTGGGGCTCATTTTTTGCAACTTTGGGTGTGGTTACTCCGTCTTTTGTAATAATTTTAATAATTTCTTATATTCTTAAAGAATTTAAAGAATTAAAGGCAGTGCAGTATGCCTTTAGCGGTATTCGTGCGGGTGTTTTAGCGCTAATTATAAAGGCGCTTTGGAAGATGTATAAACAGTGTCCTAAGGGAGTGTTTTATTATGTGATAATGGCGCTTTCCTTTGTTGCAGTGGCATTCTTTAATATCCCTGTGATTTATTGTATAATTGGTTGCGCTGTTTTGGGGCTTGTTTATTCCCTTGGCTTGAAAGGCAAGGTGGAAAAATGATATTTTTAAAGTTGTTTTTAACCTTTTTCAAAATCGGTGCGTTTACTTTTGGCGGCGGTTATGCAATGCTTCCGTTTATTAAGGAAGAAGTGCTTGCGAATGGTTGGATGCCATTAGAAGAAATTGTTGATTTTATTGCTATAAGTGAATCAACCCCCGGACCTTTTGCGATAAATATGGCAACCTTTATAGGTAATCATCAAGGCAGTGCTTACGGTGTTTTAGGTGGAATTTTCGGTGCTTTTTGTGCAACGCTCGGTGTGGTTTTACCATCGTTTATTATTATTTTAATTGTTGCAAAATTTTACGAGAAATTCAAAAACAGCACGGTGGTCGCAGGTTGTATGGCAGGGCTTAAACCCGCAGTTATCGGTTTTATCGGGTCGGCAGTTTTGTCAATTGCGGCTACGGTATTTATTCCCATGGGCTTTAGCCTTGAAATTTTTAAAAGCATAGATTTTTATGCTTCAGCAGTTATATTTATCGGCGCTTTGATTTTAACCTTTAAAAAGGTACACCCAATAATCATAATTTGCCTTTCGGCAGTTATTGGTATAGCTGTGGGATATTTATTGTAAAAAGAAAAACGGCAAGACTTTTTTGGTCTTGCCGTTTTGTGTTAGTTTTTAAGGCTTTGTAAAGGTGCGGGAATTCTTCCTGCTCTGTCAATGAACTTTTTAGGACTTTTATTTAGATTTACCTGCATAATAGGGCCCGAACCTAAAAGTCCGCCGAAATCTAATTCCTCGCCTTGTTTCTTACCAATTGCGGGGATAACGCGGACTGCAGTGGTTTTGGAGTTTACCATACCGATTGCCGCTTCGTCGGCAATAATTGCCGAAATAACTTCCGCAGGGGTTTCACCCGGAATTGCAATCATATCAAGACCTACCGAACAAACAGCGGTCATTGCTTCTAATTTTTCGAGTCTTAAGTCCCCTGAACGTGCAGCGTCAATCATACCGGCGTCTTCGGTTACGGGTATAAATGCGCCCGAAAGACCGCCCACATAGGATGAAGCCATTACGCCACCTTTTTTAACCGCATCATTAAGCAAAGCCAATGCGGCGGTTGTTCCGTGGATACCGCACCTTTCAAGCCCCATTTCTTCTAAAATGTGAGCTACCGAGTCGCCAACAGCGGGAGTGGGGGCAAGGGAGAGGTCTACTATACCGAAAGGTACACCCAAGCGTTTTGAGGCTTCGCTGCCTACAAGCTGTCCCATACGGGTGATTTTAAAAGCGGTGCGCTTGATAATCTCTGCAAGCTCACCAAGGTCGCCGTTAGGGCATTTTTTAAGGGCGGCTTGAACAACACCGGGGCCCGATACGCCGACATGGATTACACAGTCAGGCTCGCCAACACCGTGAAAAGCACCCGCCATAAATGGATTGTCTTCAACTGCATTGCAAAATACAACTAATTTTGCACAACCGATACACTCGCGGTCTTTGGTAATTTCCGCTGTTTCACGGACAATCTCACCCATAAGCTTTACGGCATCCATATTGATGCCCGCTTTGGTAGAACCGATGTTTACTGAAGAGCATATATTTGTGGTTTCGCTAAGCGCTCTTGGAATGGAGCGGATAAGTGCTTCGTCGCCCGCCGAAAAGCCTTTATGTACAAGCGCTGAATAACCGCCAATAAAGTTTACACCTGTAGCGTCAGCGGCACGCTGTAAAGTTTTGGCATACATTAAAGGATCTCCGCCGGAAGATGCTAAAATCATCGAAATTGGTGTTACTGAAATTCGCTTATTTATAATTGGAATACCAAATTCTCTTTCGATATCTTCGCCGACTTTTACGAGGTTTCCAGCAAGACGGGTGATTTTGTTATATATTTTTTCACACGCAATTTCGGGATCACTGTCGCAACAGTCAAGAAGTGAAATACCCATGGTGATTGTTCTGATATCAAGATTTTCTTCGGAAATCATATTTATGGTTTCCATTATGTCGTTAAGGTTAATCATAGCATCTCCTTAAATTCTGTGCATTGAGTTAAAAACATCCTCGTGCATTACTCGAATGTCAAGACCTCGGTCTTCACCGAGTTTTTTCATTTTATTTGAATAATCGGTAAAAGAACAGTTTAAATCCTTAATTTCGGTAAGCATTACCATGACAAACATATCCTGCAAAACCGATTGAGTGATATCAACGATATTTGCATTGCATTCGTTACATACTGCACTCACATCGGCAATAATACCGACAGCATCTTTTCCGATAACAGATACAACAGTTTTCATAAAAAAGTCTCCTTAAAATGTGCTTTAATAATTGTATCATACAAATTTTAAAATATCAATGCCAATTTTGTTGACTTTTTTTAGGTTTTAAGGTACTATATTTATGGAAAATTTAAAAAAAGTTCGACTTTTTATTAACAATATATTGACAAATTGGAAGTTATGATATACAATATGTTGTGCAGTAACATATAACTGACGGTATATATGGGCAACCATAGGGGAGTATGTTACTTTTTGGCCGACCGTCTGGGCAATTCAGTTTTGTTTGACTGGGTTGCTTTTTTCAACCCAAAAACCGAGAAGTTATAAATAAAGGAGAAAACTATGAGAAGTGATAATTGGAACGGTTTTAAAGAGGGTATATGGCAGAATGAAATCAACGTACGTGATTTTATTCAGCAAAACTATACTGAATATAAAGGTGATGACAGCTTTTTAGCTGATGCCACACCCAGAACTAAAGAGCTTATGAAAAAGCTTAACGCTCTCTTTATGGTTGAGCGTCAGTTTGGCGGTGTGCTTGATATAGATACTGCTACGGTTTCTTCGCTTACTTCGTTTGAACCGGGATATCTTGATAAAGAGAATGAGATTATCGTCGGTCTTCAGACAAACCGTCCCTTAAAGCGTGGTATAAACCCGTTTGGCGGTATTCGTATGGCACGTCAGGCTTGTACTGCCTACGGTTATAAATTAAGCGAAAAGATTGAGAATGAATTTCAGTATCGCACCACACATAATGAAGGCGTTTTTCGTTGCTATTCCAATGAAATGCGTTTGGCTCGCCGTTGCCATGTAATAACCGGTCTTCCTGATGCTTACGGCAGAGGCAGAATTATCGGCGACTATAGAAGAGTAGCGCTTTACGGTATTGACCGTCTTTTAGAAGAAAAGATTAAGGATAAAGAAAATTTAGCGAACGGAAACTTTGGCGAAGAAGAAATTAAACTTGCGGAAGAACTCCACCAACAGATATCTTTCTTAGGCTATATGAAAGATATGGCAGAGATGTACGGATTCAATATCAGTAAGCCCGCAAAGGATACCCGTGAAGCAGTTCAATGGACATATTTTGCTTATCTTGCGGCTATCAAAGAACAAAACGGCGCCGCAATGAGTATGGGCAGAGTTAGCACATTCTTTGATATTTATATTGAACGTGATATTAAAAACGGTGTTTTAACTGAAGAAGGCGCACAGGAAATTATTGATGATTTTGTTATGAAACTTCGTATGGCACGTCATCTTCGCACACCTGAATATAATGAACTCTTCGGCGGCGACCCAATGTGGATTACCGAGGCTGTTGGCGGTATGGGCGAGGACGGAAGAACTCTTGTTACAAAATCGAGTTTCCGTATTCTTAACACCCTTTACACACTCGGCTCTTCACCCGAGCCTAATCTTACTGTTTTATGGTCAAATTCACTTCCACGCGGATTTAAGAAATTCTGCTCAAAGGTATCGGTTGATACCGACTCAATTCAGTATGAAAATGACGATATTATGCGCCCGATTTATGGTGATGACTATGCTATAGCTTGCTGTGTTTCGGCTATGCGTGTCGGCAAACAAATGCAGTTCTTCGGCGCCCGTTGCAACCTGCCTAAACTTTTGCTTATAGCTTTAAACGGAGGTTACGATACCACAAGTGATATCCATATAGGTCCGCAAAAGAATGTTATTGAGGGCGATGTGCTCAATTATGAAGAGGTTAAAGAGCGTGTTGACGAGTATTTAGCTTGGCTTTCAAAGCTTTATGTTAACACTATGAATATCATTCACAGAACCCATGATAAATACGCTTATGAAAAGTCGCAAATGGCTTTGCATGATACTAAGGTTGAGCGCCTTATGGCGTTTGGTGTTGCAGGGCTTTCGGTTATTACCGACTCTTTGAGCGCTATTAAGTATGCAAAGGTTAAGCCTGTAAAGAATGATAAGGGTTATATTGTCGATTTTGAAACCGAGGGCGATTTCCCCAAATTCGGTAATGATGACGACCGTGTTGATTCGATAGCTCAAGAGCTTACACATCAAACAATTACCGAGCTTCGTAAAACCCCGACCTATAGAAATGCAATTCATACTTTATCAGTACTGACTATTACTTCAAATGTTATGTACGGCAAGAACACAGGCGCTACACCTGACGGCAGAAAAGCGGGTGATGCTTTCGCCCCAGGCGCTAACCCAATGCACAACCGTGAAGAAAATGGCGCTTTGGCATCTCTTAACTCGGTAGCGAAAATCAGTTATGACGACTGCCGTGACGGTATTTCCAATACATTTTCTATCACACCGCAAACCTTGGGTAAAGAAAAAGATGAACAGGTTAATAACCTTGTCGCTATTCTTGACGGTTATTTTGCTAAAAAGGCGCATCATATCAACATAAATGTTCTCAACCGCGAGACCTTGGTTGAAGCGTATAATAATCCTGAGGCTTATCCCAACCTTACAATTCGTGTTTCGGGCTATGCGGTTAACTTCCACAAGCTCTCACGTGAACAGCAAAAAGAGGTTATAAGCCGTACCTTCCACGAGGTAATGTAATGAAAGGCAGAATAAGTTCTTTGCAGTCGCTAGGAACGCTTGACGGTCCGGGGATACGCTATGTTGTATTTATGCAAGGCTGTCCTCTAAGGTGCAGTTGCTGTCACAACCCCGAAACCCACGATATAAACGGCGGAACCGAATATTCCGCCCAAGAAATTTTGGAAAATGTGCTTAAATACCGTGAGTATTTCGGCCAAGACGGGGGAATTACTCTATCAGGCGGAGAACCGCTTATGCAGACCGAGTTTGCTATAGAGGTTTTTAAAAAATGCAAGGAAAAGGGAATAAACACCTGCCTTGATACAAGCGGTTGCATTTTTAATGACAGTGTTAAAGAACTTCTTGCATACACAGATTATTGTATGCTCGATATTAAATATGCAACCGATGAATTATATCAAAAATATGTCGGTTGCAGTATAAAAACTCCGCTTGAATTTTTAGGGTATTTGTCCGAGAGTGGAATACCCACACGTGTAAGACAGGTAATTGTGCCAACTATTAACGATAGCGACAGCGATATTGAAGCTTTGAAAACATTACTTCAAGGCAAAAAAATCGAAAAGGTAGAGCTTTTACCCTTTAAGAAAATCTGCCAGACTAAATATGATAATATGGGAAAAGAATTCCCGTTCGGTAATATTCCGTCGGCAGATGTTAAAAGGGTTAATGAACTGCAAGATAAGATAAATCAAATATAAAACGAAAGAAACCGCCCTTTTGGACGGTTTCTTTTTATATATAAAGGGGAAAAACGGTTATTTTGAAGATAAAATAATTTTACCGCCGTATCTTAGGATATATCCCTGTCGCGTCCCCTAAAATATATTATGCCAAATTATTCAATCGGTGACTTTCTTACGAAAAGAACACCCAAGGTATCAGCGCCGCAGTGGGAGGAAATGGTACAACCTGCTCTTGTTAAAAAGACTTCCTTAAAGGGTGCGGTAGCCTTAACCTGTTCTACAACTGCATTTACAATTTCCATATCAACACCTGCATGGGTTACGAAAATGCGGTCTAAATCAATATCGTTTATGTTGGCAAGACGTTCTGTAACATATTCTTTTAAAACAGCACCATATTTGCCACGGTATTTTTTGCCAACACCCATTTTGCCGTTTTTAACCTCAATGCAAGGCTTTAGCTTTAAAACATTAGCGCCAAGCATCGCAAGGGCCGAACAACGGCCGCCTTTGTGTAGATATTCAAGATTATCAATTACAAAGGAAGCGTCAACACAAGGAATCATAGCGTTGATTTTTTCAACAATTTCTTCTGCGGGTACACCGCTTTTTGCCATCTCGGCTGCGGCAATTACTAAAAGTGCTGAACCTGTTGAAAGGTTGCGGGTGTCGATAACGAAAATGTTTTCATATTCACTTGCCGCCAAGCATGTATTGTTATAGGTGGAAGAAAATTCCGAGCTTAATGAAAAGTGAATAATAGTTTTGCCCTCATCTGCGAAAGGCTTGAAATAGTCGATGCAGTCGCCAACATTTGCGGCGGTGGTTTTGGGAAGTTCGCCTGTTTTTTCGTGGTGGGTATAGATTTCGTCGGGAGTAATATCAACACCGTCAAAAAAAGTTTTATCACCCAAGGTTACACCAAGGGGGATTATTGAAACATTATAACGCTCACGCAATTCTAAACTTAAATCACAAGTACTGTCGGCTGAAATGATAATATTGTTTTGCATTTATTTCCTCCAGAATATTTTTTTATAGTATAGCATATTCAAATAAAAAATTCAACTTTTCCATCTAAAAAAATTGTAATAATTTGTAATTGAAAAAATATATAGTAGTGTGTTATAATCAAATAGTACATTAAGTAATATTAGGAAAGGCGGTGAGGATATGAAAATTAAGCGCTATGTCAGAAGTTCTCTTTTTGTGGTTGTAGCGGCTTTGCTTGTGGTTTCAATTGGTATTTCGGTTTTCGGAATTGTTATGGTTAACAAGAAAAATAAGGAAATTGAAAGTAAAAACGCTCAAATTGAGACAACAAGTCAACAGTTAAGTGAAGCCGAAAAGAAATTGCAGCAGGAAACTGAAGCTAAAGATAAGCTCTCTAAAGAATTAGAACAAGCTCAAAAGGAAAACGAAAACCTTAAAAATGAGAACGAAAACTATAAAAAAGAAATAGCAAAATTAAGCGCTCAAAAGAAGGCTGAGGTGGATAGACTTACAGCAATGCAAAATTCACCTCAGTCACAATATCCCGAAGCCACCAAAACTTGTTACTTAACCTTTGACGACGGACCATCTGATAATACATTAAAGATACTCGAAATATTAAAGCAGTATGATGCAAAGGCAACATTTTTTGTTATAGGCACTGCAAAGCTTGAATATTTGCCCCAAATCGTAAGCGAAGGCCATGCGGTAGGTATTCATTCAAACACTCACAAATATTCCGAAATTTATCGTAGCACAGAAGCATTTTTCCATGACATTTATACTCTTTCCCAAAAGATTGAGAATATAATTGGCATAAAAACAAAACTTATGCGTTTCCCAGGTGGAAGTAATAATACTGTAAGCCGAAAATATTGCAGTGGTATTATGACCGAACTTACAACTCAGGTGCAGATACAAGGATATGCTTATTTTGATTGGAATGTAGGTTCAGGCGATGCTGACGGTCACAATGTCCCTGCTTCACGAATTGCTCAAAATGTTTTAAATCAAGCTAAAAATAAGAACTCTATATGCATTTTAATGCACGATACCGCGGCTAAAAAAACCACGGTTGAGGCGTTGCCCTCTATACTCGACGGTCTTAAAAAACAGGGTTATAAATTCGAAGTTTTAACAGAACAAACCTACGGTTATCATTATAAGGTAAATAATTAGTGAGGTTTATAGATGAAGTTAAGAGCAAATGCTAAAATAAATCTTTCCTTGCAGATTTGTGGTAAGCGTCAAGACGGATACCACCTTATTGATACTGTTATGCAGTCTGTAGGTCTTTATGATGAAGTTGAAATTACAAAGGCTGACGGTATTTCGGTAGAAAGCGATAGTTTGGATATAAAGCAAGAGGATAATATAGCCTTTAAGGCCGCAAAGCTTTTCTTTAAAGATTATGCAATAGACGGCGGGATTAAGATTACTATAAGAAAAAACATTCCGTCTGCAGCAGGTCTTGGCGGCGGCAGTGCTGATGCCGCAGCAGTACTTTTGGGACTTAATGACCTTTATAATGCAAATATCCCTAAAGAACAATTATGTAAGACCGCTTTAAAATTAGGCGCAGACGTACCATTTTTTATCGATGGCGGCTGCGCAAGGGCGCAAGGTATTGGGGAGGCGCTCACCCCTTTAAAATCCTTGAATTGCGGTTACTTTTTACTTGCAAAGGCCGAAAAGAAACCTTCAACTGCCGAAATGTATAAAATTTTAGATAGCAAAGAACCCATAACTTGCGATACAACCGCTGTAATAGATGCTGTTGAAAGCGGAGATTTGGAAAAACTTTCGGGCAATATGGTTAATTCATTTGCGACAATATGGCAAGAAAGCGGTGTAAAATCACAGCTTTTAGCGCTTGAACCTTTGGCGGTTTCGCTTTCGGGAAGCGGACCTACTTGGTTTGCCTTATTTAAAAATGAAGCCGATGCTAAAAAAGCTAAAATTGAGCTTGAAAAGAAAAATATAGACTGTTGGTTGGCTACTCCCGAAACACAAGCTGTAATATTTGAATAAAAATTAAAACTCCTGTCAATATTCTAACTAAAGAATTTATTGTCAGGAGTTTTTTTATGAAGAAAAGAATTAAATTATCACTTTTATTCGGTCTTGTTTGTGCGATATTTTTATCTATGACACAGTTCAGTGCCTTATGTGAAGATTTAAGGCAAAATGTTTTAAGGCTACATATAATAGCTAATTCCGATTCGGCGGCTGACCAACAATTAAAGCTTAAAATCCGTGATAGAATTTTAGAAGAAACAGGCGAAACCTTTTCGGGTGCGGATGACCTTACGGCAGCCGAGCAATTAACCGAGCAAAACCTTAAAAAATTTGAGGAAATCGCAAATAGTGTTATCAAAGAAAACGGCTTCAGCTACAAAGCCAAAGCCACTTTAGGCGATTGTTTTTTTGAAACAAGACACTATGATACCTTTAGTCTTCCTGCTGGTAATTACCGCTCACTCATAATAGAATTAGGTAAGGGCGAGGGTAAAAACTGGTGGTGTGTAGTATTTCCTGCCGTTTGCGTGCCTGCCGCAACAGACAGTGATTTACGCCAAAGCGTAAAGGATAGCTCGGCTAATATTGCCGAAAATTCTCAAAGGTATATAATAAAATTTAAAGCGGTTGAAATTTATGAAAAGTTTAAGAATTTGTTTTCTTAAAATTTTCTGATTTCGAGTGTTTCGTCGTCGTTGCCTTTCTGGATTTTACGAATGGTAATGTAATAACTGTAGTCGTCGCTGACCTTTATAAGAAGCCTGTCACCGACCTTTTTGCCCATAATAGCACTGCCAAGCGGGGATTCCTTGCTTATGAGTCCTTCCATTGAGTTTTGGCGAAGCGTGGTAACAATTCTTACACTTTCTTCGCAGTCATCTTCTTCAACATAGAAGGTAACAGTATCAAAAAGCCCCACTTCGTCGCTTTGACTTTGGTCCTCAATTACTATGGCAGTTTTCAGCATATTGCGGATGTAACGTATACGGCTTTCATTCTTGCCTCGTTCACGTTTTGCGGCGTGATATTCGGCATTTTCCGAAAGGTCGCCAAAGCTTCGGGTGAATTTTACTTCCTCTAAAATTTTAGGGCGGACTGTACCTATGCGGTATTCAAGTTCGTCCTCTAATTTCTTTATATCTACCTTTGTCAGTTCGTCAAACATTTTTATCTCCTTTAATTATTGACAAAACATAAATGAATGTTAAAATATATTTGAGGTGGTTTTATGTCGAGAGTTTTTAAATCTTTTACCGATTTAGTTGGCAATACTCCTTTAATGGAGCTTTGTAATATAGGGCAAAAGTATTCACTTTGCGGTAATGTTTTTGCAAAGTTAGAGTTTTTTAACCCCGCCGGAAGCGTTAAGGACCGAGTGGCTCTTTCAATGATAGCGGATGCCGAAGAAAAAGGACTTCTTAAAGAAAATGGAACAGTTATCGAAGCCACTTCGGGCAATACAGGCATAGGACTTGCGGCAGTTTGCACAGCCAAAGGGTACAGGTGCATAATCGTTATGCCCGATACAATGTCTATAGAGCGCCGAAAGCTTATCGCAGCATTCGGTGCCGAGATCGTTTTAACCGACGGTAAAGATGGTATGAGTGGCGCTGTCATAAAGGCAGAACAACTTAAAAAAGAAATAAAGGGCAGTATTATTGCAGGGCAGTTTTATAATCCTGCTAACCCAAAAGCCCACTATGAAACCACAGGGCCTGAAATATGGCGTGACCTTGACGGGCAAGTGGATATTTTAGTTTGCGGTGTCGGTTCGGGCGGTACTATAAGCGGTATGGGGAAATTTTTGAAAGAGCAGAACCCCGATATTAAAGTTATAGCCGTAGAACCCCAAAACAGTCCGCTTTTATCTGAAAATTTAAGCGGACCGCATAAAATTCAAGGTATCGGCGCCAACTTTGTGCCCGAAAACCTTGATAGAAGTATCTACGACCAAATTATAACCGTTAGTGATGAAAGCGCTTTCGAATACGCAAGAGAAGTTTGCAAAACAGAGGGACTTTCGGTTGGAATTTCTTCGGGAGCGGCGCTTTGCGCAGCGGTAAGCCTTGCAAAATCACCGGAGAATAAGGGCAAAAACATTGTTGTAGTTTTCCCCGATACTGCAAGTCGCTATCTTTCAACCGAATTATTTTAAGAAATAAAGTTTAATATATCGGCGAACATTTCGTCTTTGCAGCTGTCGTTATGAATTTCATGACGGCAGTTTTTATATAATTTAAGACTTACATTAGCGTCGTTTGCTTTTAGGTTATCATAAACGGCAGTAACACCTTTCCCATAATCGCCAACGGGGTCGTCTTCGCCCGAAATTATCAGAATAGGAAGATTTTTGTCTATATTCAAAAACCATTCCTTTCGGTTGCAGTTGGATAAAAGATACATAAGGTCAATCATAGCCGAAAGTGTGAATTTAAAGGTGCAGTACTTATCCTTTGAATACTTATTTATAACTTCGGCGTCTTTGCTAAGCCAGTTGTAAGGACTTGTGTTTTCAAAGGTTTTGTTATAACTGCCAAAAGCCATATTGTATATTGTTTTAGAAACATATTTTTCGCCGTTTAGAAATTTCTTAAATTTTGCTAAAATAAGACCTATTTCCGAGAGAGGATTGGGTCCCGAAGTTCCGCACATTATATATTTTTCATACATTTTAGGGCTCAATTCCACAGCAATACGGGTTATAAAAGAGCCCATAGAATGTCCCAAAAGATAAAGCGGAAGTATTGGGTACATATTTTTAACCGCCTCGCCAAAGGCTATGCAGTCGTTAACAAGGTATTTCCAACCGTCCTTATGAGCAATAAACCCAAGTTCAGAGTCATCTCTGGCAGTTTTACCGTGCCCCAAATGGTCATAACCGAAAGCAATATAGCCGTTTAGGGCCAAAAATGAAAACAGATGGTCGTAGCGGTCAATATATTCGGTCATTCCGTGGACGATATGAAAAAGTCCTTTAATTTCACCCTTCGGGATAAAGATTTTACCCTGTAGGGTGTGAATATTGTCGGTGCTGGGGATAGAAATCGCTTTAATTTCGTATTCCATAAAATTTACTCTCCAACAAAAGATTGTGAAGCCGTTACGGCTTTTTTCCAACTATTTAATAAATTCTGTTTGATGTCTTCTGCTATAAGGGGTGAAAAAACAGTTTTTGCTATTCTGATTTTTGAAATTTCGTCTGTATTCTTCCAAAAGCCTATTGCTAATCCTGCAAGGAAAGCCGCGCCCAGGGCGGTGGCTTCACTCGATTTGGGACAAATCACATCTGTATTTGAAATATCGGCTTGGAACTGCATTAAAAATTTATTTTGCGCCGCACCGCCATCTGCCAAAAGGGAGTTTATTTTAATGCCGGTATCGGCGCCAAGTGCGGTTATAAGGTCATTCGTTTGATATGCTATTGATTCAAGCGCCGCGCGGATAATATGGTTTTTGTTACTGCCACGAGTTAGTCCGCAAATGGTACCCTTTGCATACATATCCCAATATGGTGCGCCAAGACCTGCAAAGGCGGGAACAATGTAAACTCCGCCGTTATCGGCAACTTTTGTGGCATATTTTTCGCTATCACGGGAAGTTTTGATGAGTTTTAGTTCGTCACGCAGCCACTGAATAACCGCACCGCCTACAAATACACTGCCTTCAAGGGCATAATTTATTTTTCCGCCAAAGGATGCGGCAATGGTGGTTAAGAGACCGTTTTTGCTTTTGTATGCTGTTTCGCCTGTGTTCATAAGCAAGAAGCAACCTGTGCCGTAGGTGTTTTTAATGTCGCCTTGGTTAAAGCAACGCTGACCGAATAAAGCGGCTTGTTGGTCACCTGCAATACCCGAAACTGTGATGTCGCTTCCTAAAATATTAACCTTTCCGTAAACCTCGCTGCAAGATTTAACTTTTGGTAACATACTTTCGGGAATATTTAAAACTTCAAGCAACTTTTTATCCCAACAAAGTTTATGTATGTCAAAAAGCATTGTACGGGAAGCGTTTGTATAGTCGGTAATATGTATTTTACCGCCCGATAATTTCCATAAAAGCCAGGTATCAACTGTGCCGAAAAGAAGTTCACCTTTTTGGGCTTTTTGGCGTGCGCCCTCCACATTGTC
The DNA here is from genome assembly GCA_017537195.1 of Clostridia bacterium. GTDB lineage: Bacteria > Bacillota > Clostridia > Oscillospirales > Acutalibacteraceae > UBA737. Next base: position 27,630 of record JAFYLF010000105.1, on the reverse strand, counting down.
GAGTATCCACTTAATTTTAGTTCCGCTAAAATAGGCGTCTATTTTAAGCCCTGTGGTTTTTTGAATGTATTCTTCTAAACCTTGCTTTTTTAAATCTTCGCAAATATCAGCGGTGCGGCGGCATTGCCACACGATAGCGTTGTAAATGGGTTCGCCCGTTATTTTATCCCAAACGATAACCGTTTCTCTTTGGTTGGTAATGCCCACGGCGGCGATTTCTTCGGGGTTAATATTAGCTTTTGTGATACATTCAGTCAAAGCGGTATATTGCGCCGAGTAAATTTCCTGCGGATTATGTTCAACCCAAGATGGAGTTGGATAAATTTGGGTAAACTCGTGTTGTGCGACAGATATAACGTTTGCCTCTTTGTCAAATAAAATTGCACGGGCACTTGTTGTGCCTTCGTCAAGGCTTAATATGTATTTTTTCATAAAATCACCCGTTTTTTATAATTCTGGGTACTCTCGGAGAAATGCCGCAAATAATTTCGTAATTTATAGTGTTTGTAAGGTCTGCCAAGGTATCTACCGATAAATCTTTTCCAAAGAGAATAACCTCATCACCCATCTTTACATCGGGAATATTGCTTACATCTACACACATCTGGTCCATACAAATTCTGCCAATAATATTTGCTTTTTTGCCTTTTATAAGCACATAGCCTTTGTTTGATAAATGCCTTGGGTATCCGTCGGCATAACCGGCGGTGACGGTGGCAACCCGCATTTTCTTGTCTGCTTTAAAGGTTCTGCCGTAGTTTACGGTGTCGCCCTCGTTTATTTCTTTAACCATTGAAACAACCGATTTCACAGTCATAACAGGAATTAAATCCTGTTTTACAACAAGGTCGCTTGACGGCGATAAACCGTAAAGTGAAATTCCTACACGGGAAAGGGAAAGGTGCTTATCTTGATCTTGCAAAAATCCTGCCGAGTTGCAACAATGAATAAGTTGGGGCTTAATACCGTTTTCTTTGAAGACACTTATAGACTTCATAAAGCGGTTGTATTGCTCTTCGGTAAAGCTGTCATCGGTATGGGGTGTGCGGTCAGATACGGCAAAGTGAGTGAAGATTCCCTCTAACACAAAGCCTTCAAGTTTTGCGCTTTCTAATGCCTCATTTATTCCCAAAAGACTGTCGCTTCTGCAGTCAAAACCGATACGTGACATACCTGTATCGAGTTTTATATGTACTTTGATTTTTATGTTTTCTTTTACTGCAACTTGGGATAATTCTTTAGCATAGTCTATAGAATATACACATTGCGAAATATCGTAATCATTAAGTGTTTTGGCGGTGTTTACAGGTGTATAGCCTAAAATTAAAATAGGCTTTTTTATCCCGAAAGCACGTAAAGATAACGCTTCATCAATATTTGAAACAGCAAAGCAGTCAGCGCCGCACTCTTCCAAAACGGGAGCCACTGTTCTTGCTGAATGACCGTAAGCATCAGCCTTTACAACTGCCATTATTTTACTGTCGTTTGCACAGTTTTTTAAAACCTTAAAATTATGCCTTAAGGCAGATAAATCAATCTCTGCCCAGGTTCTGTGTAAAAAATCCATATAATCACCTTAAATGTATTATACTATTTTATTTTCCATTTTGCAATCTATCTTTTATTCTTGCTGCAAACGGGATAAACAAAAGGCTTAAAATTCCCCAAAAAAACGAATACAAAAGGCAAATTTGTCCTTTGAAGTTAAAGGGCATTTTGCTATAATCCCACACATTTTTCTTTAAAATTATGTTGAACACTGTGCCGAAAATAAGTTCAATAAAGGTTACAAAACCGCTTCCAATAACCGCTTTTGTAAAAAGATTTGCGTTTTTGAGTTTCTCACCGATTTTGCTAAAAAACACAAAACATATACCGCCTGCCGTCAGCATTGACGGATGCGTATGTCCACGCCATAAAATTTCAATAAGCCCGTAACCTAATGCACCTATCGGGAACAAAATAATACTCGGTTTTTTCATTTTTATCACCCGATTTTAGTATTGGGTGATACGGTTTTTTATATGCAAAAAAACGGCGTTTATCTGCGCCGTCTGTTTGCTATTATTAAAAATCTTAAAAGTTGGGTTAAGGATACCAAAAACGCTGCGATATAGGTAAGCGCTGCGGCGGATAACACCTTGCGGGCGCCCTTAATTTCGCCGTCATCAAGCAAAATACTGCTGTCACGAAGCCCCACAAGTGCTCTTTTGGAAGCGTTAAATTCAACAGGTAATGTTACAAGCTGAAATACAAGCGCCGCACTAAAGAAAATAATACCCAAATTCATTAAAAATGAATAATTGAATAAGAGACCGATTAAAAGTAAGGGCATAGATAATTGTGAACCGATGTTGCATACGGGATAAATTGCAGTGCGAACCTTAATCGGCGAATAGCCCTTTGCGTACTGTACGGCGTGGCCTGCTTCGTGGGCAGCCACACCCACAGCCGAAATACTTGTGGCGCTGTAAACTGCATCAGAAAGCCTTATCACATTTGTTTTGGGGTCGTAATGGTCGGTAAGATTGCCCGAAACACGCTCGATTTTCACATCATAAACCCCGTTTGATTCGAGCACACGTTTAGCCGCATCAGCGCCTGTATAGTTACAATGGTAATTCGAGTATTTTGAAAATGTAGATTTAACATTTATTTGTGCTATCAGAGATAAAACTATTGCGGGTAGTACAAGATAGAGATATAAAGGGTCAATACCGTAGTAAAAATAGGGCACAAAATCACTCCATAGAGAAAATTATACATTGAAACGGAAAAGAACAATATCGCCGTCGTTCATAACATATTCCTTGCCTTCGCTTCGCACAAGACCTTTTTCCTTGGCGGTTACCATATTTCCGCCGCATTCCATAAACTGTGTGAAGTTTATAACCTCGGCTCTAATAAAGCCACGCTCAAAATCGGTGTGGATTTTACCTGCCGCCTGTGGTGCTTTAGTGCCGTTCTTTATGGTCCAAGCACGAACTTCTGGCTTGCCGGCGGTGAGGTAGGAAATAAGGCCCAAAAGGGAATAGCATTTTTGAATCATACGGTCAAGACCTGAACGCTCTAAACCTAATTCTTCCAAGAACATAACCTTTTCGTCATCCGAAAGGGTTGAAATTTCGGCTTCCAAAGCGGCGCAAATCGGTAATATTTCCGCTTTTTCGGTTTCGGCTATAGTTTTTACAGTATTAAAGTTTTTATTACTGTCGATTCCGTTTATAAAATCGTCTTCCGACATATTACAAGCATAAATTACAGGTTTTGCCGATAAAAGCGCGGTGGTGTTAATAATTTCCTGTTCGCTGTCGTCCAAAATTTCAATGCTTCTTGCGGGAAGACCGCTTTCAAGGTGGGCTATAAGACGCTTTAGAAAATCAACTTCGGGTTGCATTTTCTTGTCGCCTTTTAAAGCCTTTGTGGCGCGGTCAAGACGGCGTTCTGCCATCTCAATATCCGAGAAAATGAGTTCCAAATTTATAGTTTCAATATCACGGGCAGGGTCAACCGAGCCTTCAACGTGGATAATATCATCACTCTCAAAGCAACGAACAACATGAACTACAGCGTCAACCTCACGTATGTTTGACAAGAACTTATTTCCAAGACCTTCACCCTTTGAAGCGCCTTTTACAAGACCTGCGATATCCACAAATTCGATAACTGCGGGGGTGAATTTATCGGGGTTATAAATTTCTTTTAATTTTTCGAGTCGCTCATCGGGAACGCTTACCATTCCAACGTTGGGTTCAATGGTGCAAAACGGATAGTTTGCTGACTGCGCTCCTGCATTTGTAATAGCATTAAAAAGGGTTGATTTGCCGACATTTGGCAATCCTACCAAGCCGAGTTTCATAGTATTAACTTCCTTTGAATTTGATATAGGAATATTATAATATCTATAACACATTTTATCAAGTAAAACTTTATTTTAAAAATGTTTTGCCTTTTTACACATTTTATAATATAATAAAATAAATAAGTATAATTATTTTAAGGAAGTGCGAAAAATGAAGTCTAATTTCACAGTACCGCTTACAAAAATTATAAAGGAATTTTCGCTTGAAGAACTTTATGTTCCTGAAAATTTAGATGAACTTGTAATCTCTTCAAATGAAGTTAACCGACCAGGGCTTCAGATGGCGGGATACTTCGAATACTTTGATGAAAAACGAATTCAAATAATTGGCAAGGCGGAAGAAAGTTTTCTTGAAAATTTTTCTCCCGAAAAGGCAGAAAGCCGAATGAGAGAGCTGTTTTCTCACAAGCCTTGCGCTGTTGTGGTTTGCCGCAATTTAGAAATCAGTGATAAGTTTGTGGAATTGGCGCGTGAATACTCGGTTCCGCTTTTCAGAACTGAAAATTCAACCTCGTCCTTTGCATCGGCGCTTATCGCATTTTTAAATCTTAATTTAGCCCCCCGTGTTACCCGCCACGGTGTTTTGGTTGAAGTTTACGGTGAGGGTATATTGCTCTTGGGTGAGAGCGGTGTCGGCAAGAGTGAAACCGCTATTGAGCTTGTAAAGAGAGGTCACCGTCTTATTGCTGACGATGCGGTGGAAATCCGCAGAGTATCCGATAAATCGCTTGTCGGTACTGCTCCTGATAACATAAGACATTTTATTGAACTTCGAGGAATAGGTATTATAAATGCAAGTCGTATTTTCGGTGCGGGCGCTGTAAAGCTTACTGAAAAAATTGACCTTATTATCAATATCGAACAGTGGGACGTTAACAAAGCGTATGACCGAATGGGCCTTGAAAGACAAACAACCGAAATTTTAGGACTTAAGATCCCGTCGCTTACAATTCCTGTAAAGCCCGGTAGAAACTTGGCTGTTATTATTGAGGTTGCGGCTATGAACAACCGCCAAAAGAAGCTCGGCTACAATGCGGCTGAAGACTTGCTTAAAAAACTCGGTATGACCGACGAAGAAACTGAAGATACTAACTCGGTAGAACCTTTTTAATAAGGAGAATTTTATGCCTTTTTGTAAATTTTGCAAAGACAATAACATACCTTTTAAACAAAACGAGCCAATGAAAAATCACACAAGCTTTAAAATCGGCGGCAAGGCGGATTTTTATGTTGAGTGTTGCTCTGATGAGTGCTTAAGGGCTGTTGTAACTGAATGCAACCGCTCTGATTTGCCATATTTTATAATTGGCAAAGGCTCTAATATCCTTGTTTCTGATAAGGGTGTAGAGGGTGTTGTTATAAGCCTTTGCGGGTTTTCTGAAATTTCTTGTGACGGGGATGTTATAACTGTCGGTGCGGGGGTATCGCTTGCAAATCTTTGCACCTTTGCACTTGAAAACTCTCTTTCGGGGCTTGAATTTGCTTATGGAATACCCGGTAGCGTGGGCGGTGCTCTTTATATGAACGCAGGTGCCTACGGCGGAGAAATGTCACAGGTAGTAATAAGCGCCAAGGCTATGGATAAAATGGGGAATATCCGTGAAATCAAAGTCGGTGATATGGGGCTTGGCTACCGAGAGAGTGTTTTTAAAACCAACGGCGATATTGTTTTGTCAGCAAGTTTCAAACTTAAAAAAGATAAAAAGAGCGATATTAAAGTGCGTATGGACGATTTTATGTCAAGACGCAAGGATAAGCAACCGCTCGAATTTCCGTCGGCGGGAAGCACCTTTAAGCGCCCTGTGGGGAATTTTGCGGGTGCGCTTATTGAGAAAAATAACCTAAAAGGTGTTTCGGTTGGCGGTGCTATGGTAAGTGACAAACACGCAGGTTTTGTTATAAATTATAATAACGCTACTGCCAAGGATGTAAAAGAACTAATGGAAAAAATAAAGGAAGTCGTAAGAGAAAACGACGGGGTAGAACTCGAACCCGAAGTTATCTTTATCGGAAAGGAATAATTATGCAAAAGCTAATTGACGCTTTCAACGCCTTGAATATTGAAGATATGCCGAAACTTGAGAAGTTATACGGCCACAAGGGCGATTTTGTGAATTTAGAGTGCAAATTACCAAACGGTCAAAAAGCTAAAATTTTGGACGATAGTAAGATGTATTATATCGCCGAATTGCCAAAACAAAACAGTGAGCGTTGCTTTGGGCTTGTAACCGATAAAAAGCAGTTGGTGGTTTTTGAATATTCCAAGGGTGGTAAAGATAGCGAATTAGTAGTTTGGAAAAGGATTTAAAAAATGTCTTTTTGTAGTGATGTTAAAAACGAACTTATAAATATAAGACCGAGTGCTTGTTGTAAGCCGTCATATATATATGGTTTTATGCTTTTCGGGCGGTCTTTTTCTATTAAGCGAATATCGCTTCAAACAGGCAATGAAAAAGTCGCAAAAGAGTATGCCGATATTATTAAATACACCTATAAAGCACAGGTGGATATAACGGTTGGCGGTACGGTGCGACCTACTTATAAAGCCGAGGTTAAGAGCGAAGCGGACAGACTCAAGATACTCGCAATGATTGATTTTGGTATCAGCGAAACTGTTATTGACAGAAGCCTTTTTGTGAGAGAATGCTGTTTGCCGTCGTTCATAAGAGGTGCTTTTTTGGCTTGCGGTAATATAAATGACCCTGAAAAAGAATACCTTTCCTAATATTCGGTTAAAAATGAGACTTTGGCGGATGACTTCAATTCACTTTTACTATCGTTCGGTATTGTTATGAAGAAAACCACACGCTCAAAGGTGACGGTGCTTTACACTAAAGACAGCGGTATGATTGAAGATTTGCTGACTTTAATGGGTGATACTGCAAGAACGCTTGATATGATGGATACTAAAATTATGAAAAGCGTTAAAAATAACATTAACCGCGCCCGTAATTGTGATAATGCTAACATTTCAAAAACAGTTGAGGCATCAATAAAGCAAAGAACGGCTATCGAGTTTTTGGAAAAGACCGACCGCCTTTACAGTTTGCCGCAGGAACTTTTAGAAGTGGCACTTTTGCGCAGGGACAATCCCGAAGCCACATTAAAAGAACTTTGTAAGATATCCCAAACACCAATTTCTCTTTCGGGTATGAACCATCGACTTAAGAGAATAATGGAAATTTATGAAAATGAAAAGAATTGATTTGAAATTAGAGAATGAAAATGAGAAAATTTAAAAATGGATTACACTACAAAGTTGAGCCATTAAAAACTTATGAAATTGACCTGCCTAAAAAAGATGTAATACACCGTCTTATTGAGCAGGATGGTTTTTGCCGTAATCAAGACAGCAATGGTTACCAACTTGAGTTTAATTGCTATAAAGACGGATTTTTTTTAGTTATAGACCCAGGCTTTGATAGGCAGGTATTTTTGCAGGGCTATGTTGGAAGTGAAATGGATAAAACAATAGTTAAAGTAGAAACCGTTAAGGCTAAAGGCAGGTTCCTTTCTTCTGTTATAAGCACTGTAATTTGTTTTATTATTTCAATTATTATCGCTGTTTTCACCTTTAGTAATGACGGTTTTACCGAGGTGGAAGATTTTTTAAAATTAGCGGTAATTTTGGTTTTACCTATATTATCAATAAGTGCGGAATTTAAAGAAAAGAAAGCAATTCCTGTGGATACAGATATAATGCTTAATGAAATTGAAAACCGAATAAACGGTGTTATCCGTTGGGATGATTAAAAGTTATAAATTTTTGTAAAGGGGTGATAACTAATGGATTTTACACATTTGCATTTGCATACCGAGTATAGCCTTTTGGACGGCTGTTGCCGTATAAAAAAGGTAATTGATCGTGCGTGTGAACTCGGTCAAAAGAGCATCGCTATTACTGACCACGGCGTTATGTACGGTGTTATTGATTTTTATAAATACGCCAAAGAAAAGGGAATTAAGCCCATTATCGGTTGCGAAGTATATGTATCTACAAGAAGCCGTTTTGATAAGCAAAAGGGCTTAGATGGTTATAACCATTTGGTGCTTTTGTGTAAAAATTCCGTTGGCTATCAAAACCTTATAAAATTAGTATCATTAGGTTTTACCGAGGGCTTTTATTCAAAACCTCGTGTTGACCGTGAGGCTTTAGAAAAATACAGCGAAGGGCTCGTGGCTCTTTCGGCTTGTTTGGCTGGCGAAGTACCTGGGGCGCTATTAAAAAACGATTACGAAAAAGCAAAACAAACTGCTTTATGGTATAAAAATGTTTTTGGTGCAGACTATTATTTAGAACTTCAAGACCATGGAATAAACGAACAAAAACTTACTAACCCCCAAATAGTGCGAATCGCTAAAGAAATAGATGTACCTCTTGTTGCAACCAACGATGTTCACTATGTGAATGAAGAAGATTATAAAACCCACAAGGTGCTGCTTTGTGTGCAAACGGGCAGTAAAATCACCGAGGATAACGCTCTTGAATTTAAAACTAACGAGTTTTATTTAAAATCGGGCGAACAAATGGCAGAGCTTTTTAGCAGTTTGCCAGAGGCAATTACTAATACTAATATTGTTGCCGAAAAATGCAATTTAGAGTTTGAATTTGGAAAAATTAAGTTGCCCCGTTTTGATATAGGAAAGCGTGACCACGCTGAATACTTCCGTGAGAAGTGTTTCGACGGTCTTTATAGAATTTTCGGCAAGGATGTAACTGACGAATATAAAGAACGACTTGAGTATGAACTTTCAATTATCAATAAAATGGGATATGTTGACTACTTTTTGATAGTAGCCGACTTTGTGAATTATGCCAAACAAAACGGCATACCCGTGGGTCCCGGTCGTGGATCGGGTGCAGCGTCCTTGGCGGCATATTGCATTGGAATTACAGGTTTAGACCCCATAAAATACGACCTTTATTTCGAACGCTTTTTAAACCCTGAACGTGTTTCAATGCCTGATTTTGATATAGATTTTTGCTATGTTAACCGTCAAAAAGTGATTGATTATGTTATAGAAAAATACGGCAAAGACAGGGTTAGCCAAATCGTTACCTTTGGTACAATGGCGGCACGTGCGGCTGTACGTGATGTCGGACGTGCTTTGGATATTCCGTATGCCACTTGCGATAAGGTTGCAAAGCTTATTCCGCAATCGGTTGGTATGACTATTGAAAGGGCTTTAGAGGGCGGAAAAGAGCTTCGTGACTTGTATGAAAACGATGCTTCGGTAAAAGAACTTATTGATATGGCACGAAGTCTTGAGGGTATGCCGCGTCATGCTTCAACCCATGCGGCAGGTGTGGTTATATCGGACAAGCCTGTTTCAGAGTATGTGCCTTTGGCTGTAAATGACCAGTCGGTTGTGACCCAGTTTACAATGACTTCCCTTGAAGAATTGGGGCTTTTAAAAATGGATTTTTTGGGGCTTCGCAACCTTACTGTTATTGACGAAACCCAAAAGTATATAAGAAAACAAAACTCTGATTTTGATATAGAAAAAATACCGCTTGACGATAAAGCAACATATGATATGATGGGCAAGGGTAAAACTTTGGGCGTTTTTCAGTTTGAATCTGACGGTATGAAAAATGTACTTCGGCAACTGGGTCCCGAAAGCATAGAGGATTTAACTGCGGTATTATCGCTTTATAGACCGGGTCCTATGGACTCTATACCAAAATATATAAGCAACCGCCATAATCCGCAAAATATCCGCTATGAAACACCGCTTTTAAAACCCATACTTGATGTAACCTACGGTTGTATTGTTTATCAGGAACAGGTAATGCAGGTGTTCAGAGCTTTGGCGGGATATTCGCTCGGTCGCGCGGATATTGTGCGTAGAGCTATGGCTAAAAAGAAACACGCCGTAATGCAAAAGGAAAAAGAAACCTTTATAAAGGGCGCTGTGCAAAATGGGATAGAACCCGAAAAGGCGGAAAAACTTTTTTCGGATATGTCGAGCTTTAGTTCCTACGCTTTTAACAAGGCGCATGCTTGCGCTTACTCTTTCGTGGCGTACAGAACTGCCTATCTAAAACGCCATTATCCAACGGAATACTTTTCGGCGCTTATGACCAGTATGATGGATAGCGAAAATAAAATATCGCTGTATACTGCCGAATGTAAAGTAAACGGAATTAAGGTTTTACCGCCGTCAGTCAATAAAAGTGAGTTTGGCTTCACGCCTGACGGTAATGATATTCGTTTTGGTCTTTTGGCAATCAAAAATTTAGGGCTAGGAATTATTGAAAAAATCATTGCCGAGCGTGAGCAAAACGGCGAATATACCTCTCTTTACGATTTTTGCTTTCGCAATTACTCTCGTGAATTTAACCGCAGAGCCTTGGAAGGTCTTATAAAAAGCGGTGCGCTTGATTGTGTTCATAATAACCGCCGAGAAATGCTTTATAATATGGAAGGAATTTTGTCGGCAGTTGAAAATGAGCGCAAGTATTCGGGACAGGGACAACTTGATTTGTTTGAAGAAATGGGCGCTTCGGCAGAGTTTCAGATGGAAAGTGTACCCGAAATGCCAAAGGAAATGCGCCTCGAATTTGAAAAAGAGGCTACAGGTCTTTATCTTTCGGGGCACCCAATGGATGATTATAAAGCTTTTTTAAAGGGCGCAAATCTTCAGTCTATCGCCGATATACAAAGCGGAAAATATCCTGATGGAAAACGGGTAAGTGTTGGCGGAATTATAAGTGGCCTTAAAGTCCGTCAGCTTAAAAATAACAACCTGCTTTGTTCTTTGAGAATTGAAGATTTCGACGCATCGGTAACGGTCACTGTGTTTGGAAATGCTTACGAAATGTATAAGCCAGTTTTGACGGCAGGAAAGCCTGTAATTCTTTCGGGCAGAGTTTCGGAACACGAGGACAGAGAAACCGAGATTGTTTTCGAAAAATGCGAGACAATTTCGGAAGAATTTAAAAATCAAAAACCAAAATTCAAAAGCGGACTTTATATAAAAATTAAAAATATAAATGAACCGTCTTTTGAAAAGGTAAAAGAAATACTGGCTAAACATAAGGGAAATTCGCCCGTGTTTATTGTTTGTACGGATACAAACAGAAAACTTGAAGCCTCTCGAAATTTATATATAACTTATTCGCATAATTTGGAAGAAGAATTATTGCAAATTATAGCTAAAGATAATATAAAATATGTAAATTAAAATTTTTGTTGAAAATTTTGGTTTTTTGTTTTATACTGTAGTTTAGTGATTTTTTGGAGTTGATTGTATGAAAACAATAGGTGTATTAACTAGTGGTGGCGACGCCCCCGGTATGAATGCGGCTGTTCGTGCTGTTGTTAGAACCGCTGTTTACCACGGCATAAGTGTTAAAGGTATCCGTCGCGGATACAATGGTCTTATGGAAGGCGATATTATTGATTTGGATTCCCGTTCGGTTTCGGGTATTATACAGTTAGGCGGTACTATGCTTTACAGTGCTAGAAGCCCCCGCTTCAAGACCGAAGATGGTGTTAAGGAAGCTGTTGAAGTTTGTAAAAAGCACGGCATTGAGGGTATTGTAGTAATCGGCGGTGACGGTTCGTTCCGCGGTGCTCGTGATTTATCATTGGCAGGTATCCCTTGTGTTGGTGTTCCTGCTACAATCGATAACGACATTTCTTCAACCGAGTATACAATCGGTTTTGATACCGCTATGAATACTGTAATTCAGATGGTTGACAGACTTCGTGATACTTGTGACTCGCACGAGCGTTGTTCAGTGGTTGAAGTTATGGGCAGACATGCAGGTCACATTGCGCTTCGTACTGCTATCGGTGTCGGCGCTTTGGCTGTTATGGTGCCTGAACGTGAAAACAATTTGGACGAAGTAATTGAAAAAATCAAGGAAACTCAAGCGATGGGTAAAAAGCACTTCATCGTGGTTGTAGCAGAGGGTGTTGGCGGTGTTACCGAGATGGCAGAAAAGATTGAGGCAGCTACCGGTATTGAAACCCGTGGCACAATATTAGGTCATGTTCAGCGTGGCGGTAGCCCCACACTTCGTGACCGTCTTATTGCAACACAGATGGGCTATGAAGCAGTACAGCTTTTGAAATCAGGCATAGGCAACCGCGTTGTAGCTTATAGACTTGGAAAAGTTGTAGATTACGATATTTATGAAGCCCTTAATATGAAAAAAGGACTTGAAGATAATCTTTGCCTTTTGGCAGACATAACAGCAATATAGTAAAATTAAAAGAGTCGGTGGCAATCGGCTCTTTTTCTAAAAGGAGTAAAATTTGGAAAAGGTTTTAGTAGGTATGAGCGGCGGTGTGGATTCTTCCGTGTGCGCTACACTCTTAAAGCAAAAAGGCTTTGCTGTTGGCGGTGTTACCCTTAATCTTAACGATAGTTTTGATTTAAGCAACATAACCGATGCTAAAGCGGTTTGTGATAAACTTGGGATTGAGCATCTGACTGCCGAACTAAAAAGTGATTTCAAAAAGTTTGTTATTGACGATTTTATTGAGCAATATATTAAAGGTAATACGCCCAACCCTTGCATTGTATGTAATAAGTATATAAAATTCGGCAAGATGCTTGAAATCGCAAAGCAAAACGGATACCAAAAAATCGCCACAGGCCATTATGCGCAAATAAGATATGAAAACGGAAGATACTTGCTTTTCAAGGCAGAGGATAAAGCAAAAGACCAAACCTATGTGCTTTATTGTTTGACACAAGAGCAGTTGGCTTGTGCGGAATTTCCTTTGGGTGCGCTTTCAAAGCCAGAGGTGCGTGAAATCGCTGAAAGCCAAAATCTTGTAAGTGCGAGGAAAAAGGACAGTCAGGATATATGCTTTGTGCCCGACGGTGACTATGCTTCATTTATTGAAAAAACAGCGGATTTTGTATCAAATGTGGGGGATTATATAAACCTTAAGGGCGAAAAATTAGGAGAGCACAAGGGTGTTATACATTATACGGTAGGTCAGCGTAAAGGCCTTGGTATAGCCCTCGGGAAACCCGCGTTTGTTATCAGTAAGGATGCCGAAACCAATAAGGTTGTTTTGGGTGACGAAGAGTTTTTGTTTTATAAAAAGGTGCTAGTTACAAACCCTAACTTTATTCCTTTTGATAAATTGGAAAGAGAAATGGAAGTCACCGCAAAGCTTCGTTACAGTCAAAAAGAGCAAAAGGCAGTAATTAAACCTTTGGATAATGGCGATATTTTAATAGAATTTGAAACCGCTCAAAGAGCGCCAAGCAGTGGCCAAGCAGCAGTGTTTTATGACGGTGATATTGTGGTCGGCGGCGGCACTATTGTTGGTGGAATAGAATAAATTTTAAAGGCATACCCTTTAGAGAAAGGGTGTGCTTTTTTTGAAGAAATTTTTGAGCTGTTTTCTAATTTTTGCGCTGTTTTTAAGTTTGCCGGTGGGGGCAAAAACAGTGTCTAGCGAATGTGATATAAGCGATATAAATGTACCCTTCCAAATGACCGATGTTAAAACCGAAATCGGTGGGAATTTGGATATCAAAGCCAAGTCGGCAATACTTTTGGAGCCATATACGGGGAAGATTTTATATGAGCAGAATTCGGACGAAAAATTACCGCCTGCCTCTATTACCAAAATAATGCCGTTGTTACTTGTGATGGAAGCACTTCAGCGTGGAGATATTTCACTTGAAACGGTAGTGTATGCTTCTGAGCACGCTTGCAGTATGGGAGGAAGTCAGATTTGGCTTGAACCTGGAGAAGGTATGACGGTAGACCATCTTTTAAAGGCGACGGTTATCGCTTCGGCGAATGATGCCTGTGTCGCTTTGGGAGAACTTTTGGCGGGCAGTGAAGAAGGTTTTGTAGCGCTTATGAATAAGCGTGCAAAAGAACTCGGTACGAATAACACTCACTTTGTAAACTGCACAGGGCTTGATGCCGAAGGGCATTTAACTACCGCGCATGATGTTGCGGTGATGTCCGCAGAACTTATAAAGTTTCCGCTTATAAAAAAGTACTCAACTGTCTGGATGGATACATTGCGAGCCGGAGAAAGTGAACTTGTAAACACCAATAAACTGGTTCGTTTTTATAAAGGTACAACTGGACTTAAAACAGGTACTACCAGTCAGGCTAAATACTGTCTTTCGGCGACTGCCCAGCGTGACGGTATGGAGCTTGTAGCCGTGGTTATGGCAGGAGAAAGCAGTGATTTAAGGTTTTCGGGAGCCAAAAAACTTCTTGATTACGGTTTTGCAAATTACAGCTTTTCTGAAATAGGCGCAGAACTTAAAGAAACCGATATAGAAATTAAGAACGGTGTTAAGAAAAAGGTTAATATTAACTGCACTGAAAAGGTGAATATACTTCTTCCAAAAACCGAAAAATCCGAGATTAAGCGTGAGATACAATGGAATAAAAATCTCACAGCGCCGATAAAGAAAGATGATATTTTAGGATATGTTGATGTTTATTCGGGTGACATACAGTTGGGCAGGCTCACTATCACCGCTACAGAGGATGTCGATAAACTTACTTTGTGGGTTACAGTCGGTTGGATTTTAAAGGGAATACTCACTTTGTAAACTTTTTTAGAAATATGTATAATTTTACTTGAAAATCAGAGAAAAATATTGTAGAATAGTTATAAAGAAAATAGATTAGGTGAAATTCAATGGCAATTAAATTTAATTCTTCATTTGCAGAACAATTTTTAAGAGAAAACGACCTTGTGGGTCTAAAGGCTCAGGTTAAAGCTGCACATGATATGATAGAGGCTAAAAACGGTCTTGGTAACGATTTTCTCGGTTGGGTAAATTTGCCGACTGATTACGACAAGCAAGAATTTGACCGTATTAAAAAAGCGGCGGCAAAAATTAAAGAAGATACCGATGTTTTAATTGTTATCGGTATCGGCGGTTCTTATTTAGGCGCGAGAGCGGCAATCGAATTTTTGAAAGGACCGTTCTATAATGATTTAGCAGACGGACCTAAAATTTATTTCGCAGGTAATAACATAAGCGGTTCTTACCTTGACGATATTTTAAAAATTTGTGAAGGCAAACGCGTTTCGGTTAATATAATCTCAAAATCAGGTACAACAACCGAACCAGCAATCGCTTTCAGAGTGCTTCGCAAGTATTTGGAAGAAAAATACGGCGAAGAAGAGGCGGCAAAGCGTATCTATTGCACAACCGATAAGGCAAAGGGCACTTTGAAACAACTTGCTGACCAAAAGGGTTATGAATGCTTTGTAGTACCCGACGATGTTGGCGGAAGATTTTCAGTTCTCACAGCAGTAGGTCTTTTGCCGATAGCTGCAGCCGGTGCCGATATTGATACCTTGATGTATGGCGCACGTGAGGCTTCAAAGGATTATAGAAGTCTTGAAAATAACGATTGCTACACCTATGCGGCTCTTCGCAATGCTTTTTACCGCAAGGGTAAGCAGATAGAGCTTCTTGTAAGCTATGAACCCCGCTTTACAATGATGGCTGAATGGTTTAAGCAACTCTTTGGTGAGAGTGAGGGTAAGGATAATAAAGGTCTTTTCCCCGCAGCAGTTACCTTTTCAACCGATTTGCACTCGATGGGACAATATGTTCAGGATGGTGCGAGAATATTGTTTGAAACAGTTGTAACCTTCAATGAGAGTGAAAAGGATGTTATAATTGAAAAAGAAGCCGAAGATGGCGACGGTCTTAACTTCCTTGCAGGCAAGCCGATGGCATTTGTCAACCAAAAAGCTTTTGAGGGTACAGTTTTAGCCCATACAGACGGTTTGGTTCCAAACCTTGTAATAAATGTGGATAAACCTGACGAAGAAAATTTGGGCAGACTGATTTATTTCTTCGAAAAGGTTTGCGCTATATCTGGTTATATGTTGGGGGTTAACCCCTTCGACCAACCCGGTGTTGAAAGCTATAAAAAGAATATGTTTGCACTTTTGGGCAAACCGGGCTTTGAAGTTCAAAAGGCAGAGCTTGAAAAACGCCTTAATAAATAATTTCAGAAATTACTGCTTTTGCAGTTAAAATAAGAAGGAGTGGTACAAATGATTAAAATCATTATCGGAAGAAAAGGTTCGGGTAAGACCAAATTGTTGGTGGATATGGTAAATGAAGCCGCAAAGGTCAGCCTCGGCAATGTAGTTTGCATTGAGAAAGGCGATACTCTAACTTATTCTGTTACTCATAAAGCACGTCTTATTGACGCTGACAGCTTCGGCATTTCAGGTTACGGTGAATATTACGGTATGGTTGCAGGTATTAAATCGGGTAACCACGATGTAACTCACATTTTCGGCGATGCAACTTTAAGAATCGGCACTCGCGATTATGAGGAACTTTGCGCATTCTTCGAAAGAATTTCCAAGATTGAAGATGTTGAATTTGTCTTCACAGTTTCGGCTGATAAGGAAGAATTACCCAAAAAGCTTTGCGATATCGCAGAGGTTTGCAACTAATATTGATTACGGGTGGCGTAAGTTACCCGTAATTTTTTTAATTTAAAAAAGAAAATCTTGACAAATGAGAATATAATATATATAATAGTCATTGTGACATTAGGAGTGGAAGTATGATTATTGATTTAAAAAGTATTTTTGTTAATGATAACGCTTCGCTTCCTGTGGACTATTTGTTGGACTTAAGCGATACTGAATATGCAGGTCAATATCCGCTCAAAAAACCTGTACATCTGGTGGGCAGTGTATCCAACAAAGCAAGTCTTGTAAGGCTTTGCGCGAAGATTGTATTCGAATATGAGGCTCCTTGCGACCGTTGTGGCAAACCAACCGTGGCGGCTGTAAAAGTAGAGGTAGATAAAGTCTTGGCAACCTCTATCGAGGGCGAGGATAGCGATACAATTCTTTTAGTTCCCGATATGAAGCTCCAGCTGGACGATTTTATTTACACCGAAACAGTGGTAAATCTTCCAATGAAGCATCTGTGCAAAGCGGATTGCAAGGGTGTTTGCTCAAAGTGTGGCAAAGACCTGAATGAAGGTGAATGCGACTGTCCCCAGAAGGAGATAGACCCACGCCTTGCTGTACTTGCTCAATTACTTGATAACTAATTTTTCTATAACTAATTTAAGGAGGTGCTCAGAATGGCAGTACCAAAGAGAAAACATTCAAAAGCAAGAAGAGATAAAAGAAGAAATAACGTTTGGAAGATTAGCGCTCCTACTTTAGTAAAGTGCGCTTGCGGTGCTTATAAGCGTCCTCACAGACTTTGCGCTGCTTGCGGCAAATATAACGACCGTGAAGTTATTGCAGTTGCTGAATAATTCGAAAGATTATTGCGAAATCAGAGAGGGAGAATTCCTTCTCTGATTTTTTTCTGAATGGGGGATAGAGTATGTCTGTTATAATTGAATCAGTTGAAAAGGGCAGTCCTGCATATAAGGCAGGGCTTGAAAGCGGTTATGGCTTGCTTTCAATTAACGGAAATGAAATAATGGACGTTCTGGATTACCGTTTTTACCAAATGGGTGAAAAATTAACACTCGAATTTATAAATGATAAGGGCAAAATAAAGCGTAAAAGGGTTAAGAAAAGCGAGGATGCTGAGTTAGGCCTCGGTTTCGAAACCTACTTAATGGATAAAAAGCATTCTTGCCTTAATAAGTGTGTTTTTTGCTTTATTGACCAGTTGCCAAAGGGTATGCGAGAAAGCCTTTATTTTAAGGATGACGACTCACGACTTTCCTTCCTTTTCGGTAATTATATCACCCTTACAAATATTACCGAGCACGAGGTAGAACGCATTATAAAAATGCATATAAGCCCAATAAATGTTTCGGTGCATACCACAAATCCCGAACTTCGTGTTAAAATGATGAAAAATAAGAACGCTGGCAAGGTGTTGGATATAATAAACCGTTTTAATGATGCGGGAATAAAGCTTAATTGTCAGCTTGTATTAGTGCCTGAAATGAACGACGGTGAAGAACTTGAAAGAACTCTTTCGGACCTTACGGCACTCGAAAATGTGGAATGTATCGCCTGTGTTCCTGTGGGTCTTACTAAACACCGAGAGGGACTGTCAGAACTCAAGGCTTTTGATAAGCAAAATGCCGGAAAAACTATTGATATTATAAACCGTTTCGGCGATGAAACTGCCCAAAAATACGGCAACAGAAGATGTTACGCTTCGGATGAATTTTATATTTTGGCAAAAAGAGAAATGCCAAGTGCCGAGTATTACGGCGAGTTTTTACAGCTTGAAAATGGCGTGGGGCTTTGTGCGCTTCTTAAAAGCGAAACCGAAGAGACGATTTGTAATTGTGATTATAAGTTGGAAACCGAGCGTAAGATAACCCTGGTAACAGGAACTGATGCTTATCCGCTTATTACGGAAATTGTTGACAAAATAGCAAAAAAATGGGATAATTTAAAATGTAATGTATATGCCATAGAGAATGATTATTTCGGTCATTCAATCACTGTTGCAGGTCTTGTTACGGCTACTGATATCGAAAGGCAGTTGAAAGGTAAGGATTTAGGTGAGGAACTGCTTATCCCTGCAGTAATGCTTCGCAGTGAGCGGGATATGTTTCTTGATAGCGTAACTGTGGAGGAATTATCTCAAAAATTAGGCGTTAAAATCACTGTAACCGAGGTTGACGGTTACGATATGGTAAGTAAAATTTTAGGTGAAGAAATTTAAAAGGAGTAGTTATGGCAAAACCGATTGTTGCCGTTGTGGGCAGACCGAATGTGGGCAAATCCACACTTTTTAATAAAATAATCGGCAAAAGGCTTTCTATTGTTGATGATACACCCGGTGTCACCCGTGACCGTATCTATGGCGACGGCGAATGGCTTGGCCGTAAGATGATGTTTGTCGATACGGGCGGTATTGAGCCTAAAACCGATGATATTATACTTAAAAGTATGCGTTCGCAAGCGCAACTTGCTATTGATACCGCTTCGGTTATAATTTTGGTGACTGATCTTAAAAGCGGTGTTACTGCTGCTGATATGGATGTTGCGGCAATGCTACAAAAAAGTGGGAAACCAATTGTTTTGTGTGTTAATAAATGTGATAATATCGGTGCTATACCGTTAGAGTTTTATGAGTTTTACAATCTAGGTCTTGGTGAGCCGATTGCGGTATCTTCAGTGCATGGTCACGGTACAGGTGATTTACTCGATGCGGTTATTGAAAATATACCGGAGAGCGAATTTGTAGAAGACGATGAAGATATTATAAATGTTGCAATAATCGGAAAGCCCAATGCGGGAAAATCTTCGCTTGTAAATCAAATTTCAGGTGAAGAGCGTGTTATTGTTTCGAATATTGCAGGTACCACCCGTGATGCTATAGATACCAAAATCGTGCGTGACGGTGTTACCTATAATTTCATTGACACCGCAGGTCTTCG
Organism: Clostridia bacterium; assembly: GCA_017537195.1. Taxonomy (GTDB): domain Bacteria; phylum Bacillota; class Clostridia; order Oscillospirales; family Acutalibacteraceae; genus UBA737. Next base: position 8,410 of record JAFYLF010000105.1, on the reverse strand, counting down.
CCGTAAGAGTAAGGTTGAAGACAAGATTGAAAAATACAGTGTGCTTCGTGCTAAAATGGCAATTGAACGCGCTGATGTTTGTGTTATTATGATTGACGGTAAGGATGGCTTTACCGAACAGGATTCAAAGGTTGCGGGACTAGCGCTCGAAGAAGGCAAGGCTTGTATTATTGCGGTTAATAAGTGGGATGCAGTCGAAAAAGACGGCAAAACAATGGATTCTTACCGCAAAAGCCTTATGAATGACTTTTCGTTTATGCCTTATGCTCCGATTATATTTATTTCGGCAAAGACAGGTCAGCGTGTTGACCGCCTTTTTGACCTTATTAAATATGTAAACGAGCAGAACACAATGCGTATTTCAACGGGTAAGTTAAATGATATTTTAGCAGAGGCTACTGCTCGTGTTCAGCCCCCTTCAGACAAGGGTAAACGTCTTAAGATTTACTATATGACTCAGGCTTCTACCAAACCGCCTACATTTGTATGTTTTTGCAATAATGCCGAATTGTTCCATTTTTCGTATCAGCGTTATTTAGAAAACCAAATCAGGTCGATTTTCGGGCTTGAGGGTACACCTGTTAGATTTGTTATAAGAGAAAGAGGCGATAAATAATGATTATGACAGTTTTGGTAACGATTATTGCCGCTTATTTAATAGGAAGTATAAATTTTGCTGTTATTTTTGCTAAAGCCTTTATGAAAAAGGATGTAAGAGAGCTTGGCAGCGGTAATGCTGGAACCACGAATGTAATGCGTAATGCGGGTTTTTTACCTGGCGCATTAACATTTATTTTCGACGCTTTAAAGGGCTTCGTAGCATGTTATCTTGGTAAAATTATATTTGATTATATGTTCACTCAAACCAATTCCGATATTACAAAGGGAATAATCGGCGCTTTTCTTTGCGGACTTGCCTGTATGTTAGGCCATGTATTCCCATTCTTCTTTGGTTTCAAGGGTGGTAAGGGTGTTGCTACAAGCGTTGGTATTTTTGCTGTTTGCTGTCCTATTGCTATTATTATCGGTCTTACAGTTTTTGCAATATGCTTATTTGTTTCCAAATATGTTTCCTTAAGTTCAGTTTTAGCGGCAATCACTGTGGTTGTGCTTTCAATTATTTTTTGTGATAACACAGCGCTTTTATTACCGCAGATTGTTTTGAGCTTGGCTATGGGTGCTATTGTTATCGGTAAGCACAAGGATAATATAAAACGCCTTATTGCAGGAACAGAATCCAAAGTAAAATTCGGAGGGAAATAATGGCTAAAATCACAGTATTAGGTTCTGGCGGTTGGGGAATGGCTTTGGCTATTTCAGCTTTTAATAACCGAAATGAAGTCACTCTCTGGTCACCTTTTAAAGAAGAAGTTGATATGCTTACTCAAAACCGCACTAATGAAAAATTATTGAGAGGTGTGGTTTTACCTGAAGGAATTAAAATAACTTCAGATATGTCGGTTGTAAAGGGCGATAATATTACTATTATAGCAACACCGTCAACTGCTGTAAGAAGTGTTGCGCATAATCTTGCACAGTACAAAAAGGACGGCATAATCGTGAATGTTTCAAAGGGCTTTGAAAATGAAAGTCTTAAGTTTTTGTCGGATGTTATAAGCGACGAGCTACCCGAAGCTACAGTTGTTGCGTTATCTGGTCCCTCTCATGCTGAGGAGGTTGCCCGTAATATCCCAACCTCCGTTGTTGCTACCTCTAAATCACTGGCGGCTTCTCAGGTGGTTCAGGATATAATGTCGAGTGGTAATTTGAGAATTTACACTTCAACCGACCTTATAGGTGTTGAACTTGGCGGTGCTATAAAGAATGTTATTGCCATTGCGGCAGGCTTTTGCGACGGTTTGGGTTTGGGCGATAATACAAAAGCCGCCCTTATAACCCGTGGTCTTGCCGAAATGACACGCCTTGGCGTTTGTATGGGCGCTAAGGAATACACCTTTGCAGGTCTTACAGGTATCGGTGATTTGGTTGTTACTTGTACTTCACGCCACAGCCGCAATAACCGTTTCGGTTACAAGGTTGGAAGCGGTATTTCGGTTAAGGATGCTTTAGAAGAGGTTGGCACAGTTGAGGGTTACTATGCAGCGGAAATTGCTTTTAAATTGAGTCAAAAATATAAGGTTGAACTACCGATTATCCGTGAATGCTATGCAGTTTTGTATGAAGGCAGCGAGGTTAGCAAATCGGTTAAAAACCTTATGAACCGACCTACAAGAAGCGAGCATTAAAAAAATCAAAAAAAATACTTGATTTTTGGTATTTTATGTGATATTATATATCTTGCTATGCGGTCAGTAAAAGTTTGCTGACAAAAAGAAGGAGGTGCAGACCATGGCTAAATGTGATATCTGCAGTAAAGAAATTGCTTTCGGTATTAAGGTTTCTCACTCACACAGACGTTCTAACAGAACTTGGAAGCCCAACGTTAAGAAGGTTAAAGCAATCGTTAACGGCGCACCCCGTCGTATCAATGTTTGCACCCGTTGCTTACGTTCAGGAAAAGTTACCAGAGCTGTATAATATTTCTTACAAACAAACCCTGAGTGACACTCAGGGATTTTTTGTTATTGGAGTTTTTTATGATAAAGGCAGTTATTTTTGATTTAGACGGAACACTTGTTGATTCTTTATGGGATTTGTGTGATAGCACAAATTTTGCCTTAAGGAAATTCGGCTTTCCCGAACACGAGAAAGAGAAGTTTAACTATTTCGTGGGGGATGGAATGCCGAAGCTTATAGAACGTGCAATTCCAAAGAAAAGTTTTAATGAACAAATACATAAAAAGGTTTTATCGGAGTTTATGGACCGTTACCGTGAGCATTATCTCGATAAAACTGCGCCGTATGAGTTTATACCCGAAACTATTGAACAACTTTTTAGCGCCGGTATAAAAATTGCGGTTGTATCTAATAAGGTTGACGAAATGACACAAAGAATAGTGTCAAAGTTTTTCGCTGGCAAGGTTTCATTTGTCTCAGGCAAGAGGGAAGAATTCCCCTTAAAACCAAATCCTGCGTCAACGCTTGATATATTAGAAAAACTCGGCGTTGCTCCTTGCGAATGTGCCTTTGTGGGTGATTCAGGAATGGATATGCTGACGGCGAAAAATGCAGGTTGTATTGCCGTCGGTGTACTTTGGGGATTCAGACAAAAAGAGGAATTATTAGAAAACGGTGCAGAGCATTTACTCGAAAATCCAAATGAAATCGCACCGCTTATATTAGGTTTAAGATGAAGAATAATTATTTAGGTACTAAAATTTCGGGATATGTCGGCTTTTTTGTGCAGGCGGTTGTAAATAGTTTCTTGCCGATACTTTTTATAGCGCTTCAAAATGTGTATTCGCTTAATTATAAACAGCTCGGCACACTTATGTTTTTCAATTTTTTAGCGCAGATGTTTATTGATGCTATTACACCCCTTATACTCGAAAAAATAGGATACCGTAAGGGCGCTTTTCTTTCGCAGTTAATGGCATTTTTGGGACTTGCGCTTTTAAGCGTATTGCCGAATGTTATGAGCCCGTATACTGCGATGATTATTTGCATAACAATTTATGCTGTGGGTAGTGGTTTTACCGAGGTTATTTTAAGCCCTATGATAGAGATGCTGCCCACACGAAACAAATCGGGCAATATGGCGGTACTTCATTCATTTTATTGTTGGGGACAGGCATGTACAGTGGCTTTAACAACTGTATTAGTTTATGTGTTTGGTTACCTTAATTGGTTTATTGTTCCGCTTATTTGGTCGGTAATTCCTTTTATAAATATGTGGAGCTTTTTAAAGGTGCCGATTGTTGAACCCGACCCCGAACAAAAAACCGCAACCTTTTTTGAACTTCTAAAGGATAAAAAATTCTTAATCTTTATGCTTATGATGTTTTGCGGTGGAGCCAGTGAAATTGCAATGGCAGAGTGGGCTTCAATTTTTGCGCAGAACGCTTTGGGTGTTTCTAAAGCGGTGGGTGATATTGCGGGACCCTGCGCATTTGCAATTTTTATGGGGCTTGGAAGAATTTTTTATGCGAAATATTCCAAGAAGATTTCTTTTATAAAACTACTCATTTTATTAAATATTTTTGGTTTCATTTGTTATATGGCGGTTGCGGTTTGCAACATAGCAGTAGTATCGCTTGTGTTCTGCGCTTTGTGCGGATTTACTGTAAGTATATCGTGGCCGGGGATTTATTCTATGGGTGCCGCCTCTTTTAAAAACGGCGGTGCAGTTATGTTCAGCGCACTTGCAATGTGCGGTGATACAGGCTGTTGTTTAGGTCCTTGGATAGTAGGTCTTGTTGCCGACGAAATGGGTCTTAACTGGGGCTTTGCAGTGGCATCTGTATTTTCATTGGTGATAGTTTTCTGCGGAATTTACCTTTTAAAAAATAAAGATTGCAAAAAAGTTTAATTAAGTATATTATATATACAAGAGGTGACATAAATGAAAAGAGATGATTATTTAACCTGGGACGAGTATTTTATGGGTATTGCAATGCTGTCCGCTTTGCGCAGTAAGGACCCATCAACCCAAGTCGGCGCTTGTATTGTAAATGACGATAAGCGTATTTTGTCGATGGGCTATAATGGTATGCCACGTTGCTGCAGCGATGACGAATATCCTTGGGAAAGGGACGGCAACCCTCTTGATTCAAAATATCTTTATGTTTGTCACGCTGAGTTCAATGCAATATTAAACTGTGAACGCGGTAATGTTCGCGGTTGCACCGTTTATGTAACCCTTTTCCCTTGCAATGAATGCGCAAAGGCAATTATTCAGTCGGGAATAAAGGAAGTTGTGTATAAGGAAGATAAGTATGCAAATTCCGATTCGGTAATAGCCGCAAAGCGTATGTTTGATACTGCGGGTGTAAAGTACAGACCTTATCAGCCGACTAATAAGGAAAAGACATTAAGGTTTTAGAATTTATATATTACATTAAAATCCTCATTTACAATGAGGATTTTATATTTTTTTAATTCTGATAGGTTTATTTAATATTCGGGCGTAATTTATCATTGATTTTGTGCCTCGGCTTTTACCGTCCCAAAAACAAATCACATAATCGCAGTCTTCTGCCATTTTCTTGTTTCTTATAGGACCTGCGGCTTTGCCGTATTTTTCCCAATTTGCAGGGTAAATTTCTAAGTCATAACCATTTTCTTTTGCATACTGTTCGCCTAACAAATCAACACCTTTACAACCACCTGAAAGAAATACAAGTTCGTATTTTTTCTTAATATTATTTATACAAAAATCGATATATTGTTTGGCTAAATCATAATTGTTGAAATCCCGACAGCCTGAAATAACTATTTTTTTAATCATATTCTCACCATAATTCTAATTTAGAATTATTTTTATTATAATTCTTTTACGGAATTATGTCAAACAAATATGCCAATATAATTCTATTAGAGAATTTTATTGGGGTGTTATGTTTGAAATTGCGAAAACGAGAATATGGAAATTGCAATATGGTTGGTAAAAATATTGAACGATTGAGAAAGGGAAAAGGGATAAAGCAAAAAGATTTTATATCAAAAATGCAGGTCTATGGATGCGATATAAACCCTACAAGTTATTCTAAACTTGAAGGTCAGGTTCGTATGGCAACGGATAAAGAACTTTATGTGATAGCAAAAATTTTAAATGTGAAAATTGATGAGTTGTTTTTGTAAAAAAAGACTGTGTTCATTTGAACACAGTCTTTTAATCTTACAGTAAATGTTTTCTTAAATTTTCAGGGGTATCGCTTGATAAAAGTACAGGTGGAATATCAAATACAGTCTTACAGCCCTTTTCGCCCTTTTGGTTTAATCTATATGCTGCACGGGCGTAGGCTACAAGCACGCTTGCGGTAAACTCGGGGTTGGAGTCGAGTTTTAAGTTATACTCGATTATAGCGGTATTTTGGTTATCCCAACCTGTTTTACCACTACGGATAACTGTGCCTCCATGGGGAAGTCCACTGTGGTCTCGTCTCATTTCTTCCATTGTTATAAAATGAACGGTGGTGTCATAATCAGCAAAATAGTTTGGCATTGTTACAATCTCTTTTTCAATGCGAGATTTATCGGCGCCGTCATCCACTACAACAAAGCACTCTCTTGTGTGCTTTTGTCTTGTTGTAAATTCTGGGGTTTCACCGTTTTTAACAGCATTCACAGCCGACTCGACGGGAATAGTGTACTGACGGGCATCAATAACCCCGTCAATTCTTCTTATCGCATCGGAATGACCTTGGCTGACACCCTTGCCCCAGAAGGTATAGTCACTACCGATAGGTAGTATCGCGTTTGAATAAAGGCGGTTAAGAGAAAACATACCAGGGTCCCAACCAACAGATATAATACCGATTTTTCCGCTTTCTATAGCGTTTTTATCGACATTTTCGAAATGTTCGGGAATTTTTGCGTGGGTATCAAAACTGTCAATAACATTGAAATATTTTACATATTCAGGGGTTTGTACGGGTAAATCGGTAGCGCTTCCGCCACAGATTACAAGTACATCAATTTCTGATTTATATTTTAAAATATCGTCCACGTGCAAAACCTTTGCGGACTTGGTTTGAATTGTCACGGTTTCGGGATTGCGGCGGGTAAAAACGGCAAAAAGGGATATATCGCTGTTTTGCTTTATGGCGGCTTCAACACCACGTCCTAAATTACCATAGCCTAAAATTGCTATTTTCATTAAAGGTCACTCCTTAAATTATGCTTGATTTCTTTGTGATGAGATAAGCAAAATAAGTCTGCTTTCTTCTGCTTTTAATTTTGATAATTTTGTTTGAACTTTCTTATTTTTACTATTAACAATAACGAGATTAAAAACTCCTAAAGCAACCGTCAATATAAGCGTTACTAAAGCGACTATGTAATAAACCGGTTTAAAAACAAATATTCCAACAGATGCGATTGCTAGAATGTAAACCAGAGTCATCCATACAGGGCTTAATTTCGCTTTAGGAGTTTCCTCCAATTCCTTGATTTGTAAAGCAATATTTGCTTTTTGGGTTTTAAGTGAGTTTATATCTTGATTCATTGAAACCTCTCCCTAACTTTTTCACATTAAAATTATATTACAATAAACAATCGTTGTCAAATAAAAACTGTAAACCTTAAATATAAGGTTTACAGTTTTACTTCTTTTACTCCCAAAAGCTCTGCCTCAAAGGTAGAGTGGGTTATTAAAATAATGGGTTTATCCTTTGCAATTTTTAAAATCTGCTTTACTGCAAGGATAATATTTTCCTTATCAAGACCTGTAAAGGCTTCGTCAAGAATTAAATAATCAAAATCGCAAGAGAGGGCTCTTGCAATAGCCACACGCCTTTGCATACCGCCCGAAAGCTCGTTAACTTTGGTGTTTATTTCGTTTTGAAGACCAAGAGCTTTTAAATTTTCTTTAGCAAGTGCCTCATTTGTTGTTACCAGCATTATATTTTGCAGTGCGGTTTTAAAGGGTAAAAGACGGTCTTCCTGAAAAACAACCGAAGGTTTTATGTTACTTTCAATTTCTATTTCACCTTTTTGTGCGGTTTCAAGCCCTAAAATAAGGCGTATAAGAGTGGTTTTACCACAACCGCTACCACCTGATAACCAGATGCGGTCATTTTTTCTTATGTTTAATGAAAAATTTTCGAAAATCTTTTTGTCGCCATAAGAAAAGGAGATATTATGAAGTTTTATCATTATTATACCTCCTAAAAATCTTTTTAAGTGCGATTTCCAGCAGTAACGATAATATTGCCACAACCGCTGTGAGAGCGAAAACCTCCGATATTTCGAGATGCGTTTTTGAAGTTTCAAGCAAACCGCCTATGGAATTTTGCGGTTTTGCAATCACCTCGGCGGCAATGCCTGATTTCCAGGCAAACCCAAGCGAAGTAACAACGGCGCTTATAACAGCAGGGAAGATGAGTGGCATTTTAATCTTCCAAAAGATTTTGGATTTTGAAAGACCGAAAACCTTGCCCATTTCTATATATTTAACATCTACACTCAGAAGAGCGGTTTCGGTTGCCGACCATACAATCGGCAATACCATTAAAAATGTAATAAATACGGGCAAAAATGTGCTTTTAAACCAGAAGAATGCAAGTATTATGAAAGATGCCACGGGAACGGCGCGGATTAGTTGTAATGGTGGTGCGGTTATTTCTTTGAAAATATGACTTTTAGCAGAAAGTGTACCGCCTAAAAAGCCCAAAACAACGCCTAGAGAAAAACCTAATAAAATTCGAATAAGTGAAATCAGTACCGAAATGTAAAATTCTTTGGTTTCGGCTAATCTAAAAAGAGAGGTCAATGTGCTTATGGGCGAGGGGAGTATCAAATTTTCGCCGATAAGCATAGACAAAAACTGCCATACTAAAACCCAAAGAAT
>JAFYLF010000104.1 GCA_017537195.1 Clostridia bacterium | reverse complement strand
GGATTGGTGAAGAAATACGCTTTCGTGGACGTGGAACAGTATCAGATCGTCGGCACGGGCGATAAGCTGGAAGCCGCCCGCACAGCGTATATCGAAAAGCTCAAAGCGGGTGACCTCATCGGCGACGAAACGGGCGACGGAGAGGAAGAAAAACCCGAAACGACCTACAACGGCACGATTGCCGAAATTCACCCCGTGGTGCAAAACGGCAACACCGTCTACTATTTCCGCTTGAACGAGGTGGGCGGCACCTTCACGGCAGACATTACAGTGAGCCACGAATTGCCCTTCCTCAAAGCGGGCGACCTTGTGACAATCACCTGCGACGAGGGCACGACGGTTGTCAAAACACTGACGTTGACGTAAAAAAAGAAGCACCACAAAAGGTGCTTCTTTTTTGTCATTCGTGTCCGAAAAAGAACTGTACGAAAACGAGGATTTTACTCAAAACTATGATTTTAGATCAAAATATAACAATCAAGAAAAATTCCCAACAACAAACTCAAAGTATTTGCCGTTAAAGTATACCCAACCAGCTTAATCACACTTGTACCCTTGAAATATTTCTTATAAATGAAAAATTCAGCCGTATAAACACAAACTTCAAGAATAATAGTTTCGATTAAATACGTAAAGGGTAACACCAAATACAACAATCGCATTATTATCTGCGAACATATATTTACAATAAGTATTGTTAAAGTTTGTCGTCCTCTAAATCCAAACAAAAGAGATATAACAGTTTCAGTTCCAATAGACATCAGCATTATCAATATTGAAAAGAAACCGCCGAATACTACGAAATATGGATTAATTCGTGTATCGAAATCCAAACTGTTGGTATTGAAATCAAAACATATTTTTCCATCGAAAACAAACGCATTATTCTCTTTTGGCAATTGTATCGATTCTGAAACAACGATAATATTAAAATCCTTATCCAGTAGAGCAACTTTAACATCTCTATAATGATTGCGCAAACTTTCGTATTGAGTAAGATAATCCTGATAGTTTAAGCCATTACAAAAATCAACATAATATAAATCGTCATAATAATGTTCAATTTTTATGTTTGATTTTGAATTTTTATAATGAAACGTAAAACTATAAAAACTGCCGTCTGAATAACTAACTATTTCACTTGATTTTGAAACAGAGTCCGAATAATTATTGGATTGAAAATCCACAAAATTGGGATCATCTTGATTAATTTTGACCAACAAATCTACATACACTGCATCATCTGGGAGATTTGATAAAACAACCGTCAAATGGTCGGCAGGCATTGGCGCATTAGCAAAAACAGGTAGTACAAATGAAGAAGCAAGTATAGTAACTATGACAGCTATAAAAAACAATTTTTTTAAATTTTTCAAATCATCACCGCCTTAGGTGTATTATAGCATAAAAGCGGCAAAGGCGCAAGATGTAATGATATATCGCTTGCGCGATATGATATACGGCAAGCCGTATGATATATTCGCCCTGCAAATATGATATAATATCCGTTCCTTCATATGCGAAG
>JAFYLF010000103.1 GCA_017537195.1 Clostridia bacterium | reverse complement strand
ATTTATATTGATAAATTAGTTGCGGAGTTGAAAGAGCTTGATTTAAAACGTCAAAAAGAAATATGCGCATCTATTATAGAAAACATATGGCTTGAATTTGAAAAGAATGAGGATATAATAAATGAGATACCATAAATATAAACATAAACCGGGTGGCTATTATGTAAAAAGAAATCGGTTTGGAAAATATTCGACAATTCAAGAAAAAAATGTAAATCCTTTTGTTGGCGGTTGTTTTGGCTGTTTATTGCCTTGCTTATTTATTTTAGCATTTGTTATAGCATTGATTATTACTTTAATTTATGAGGAAATTAAAATGAAACTTGTAGAAAATGTAAATGAGATTATAGAAAACGCAAAGAGATTTGATAATTACATAAAAAATGGTAAATCAGCTGAAAGAGAGTTTGCGATCAATTGCGTTGCTTTGGGTAAATGTTTTGTTGTCATAAAAGAAAATGATGACTATAGATTTTATCCATCAAAATATATTGGGTACAGCAACAATAGTTCATCGAGTTATACAGATGCATATTACGATGCTCAAGCACTTGAAGGTGAAGAAAAGTATGGAGATGCTGCTAATTATACATTTGATGGCAGAATGTCAATTAAAGCGATAAATAAAATTCGTGGGTGTGTTTGCGAGAAAGATTGTGAACTGTCTGAAAAGTTTATTGAGTATTGCAATAGTATGGGATTAAAAGGTAGCTATAAAAGAAAATTTTGGAAGAATATAATTGAATTATAATTTAAGTTTGTCGACAACTCTATTTCATTTCATAAAAGATGCCGGATTGATATATATATCATCCGGCATCTTTATTTTTTATTTATCAACCGACCATTTACACACTCTCGGGCGTATTTTACAATCGGAGCATTTTATGCCGCCTACTGCGCCATCGTTCAGGCAAGATGCAATTACATCGTAGCCTTTTTTTAGGTTATACAAAATTACCTCGGCATTACCAATTTTAACCCTTTTCTCAATATCTTTCATAAGAGGTGGGTAAATTGGGTTATAATTTATGGGGCAAATGCCATCACGCCATGACCATGTGTGGGCATCTGCCACGGTACCGTCGTAAAGTTTTACGGGGTACACTTCGCCTTTTGGCAAAAGGCAGGGCGAAGCCTCACAGGTTTCGACCAGGTGATGAAAAGTATTTGCCTTATATCCTGTGCCGATAAGCATACAGTATCCGCCATCTTCCATAAGGCGGTAAAGGGGAGAGCCAATGCCAAAAGCATCGTATTTTTGATGGTCTTTTGTATATCTCTCTTTATCTTTTCCCCAAACGCTGAATGGGTGGGTTGGGTTTATGCTTCGCAAAACGCCTTTTCTTTTACGAAAAGTTTCGGGAATTATACCATTTGTGGTAGGGGTTTTATTAACGTCGAAAATATCGCCGTTATAGTATGGCTCACCGTGGTTGAAGGAGGGCATCATAAGAGTTCCGCCATCGCCCAAAATTTCGCAAATTGTGTCAATTACGCAGTCGGCTCCGCCTTCTACACAGCCAAAGCTTTTAAGGGACGAGTGAACAATAAGTTTCATATCCCTTGTAACGCCAAGGCTTTCAAAACCCGCTTTTAAAAATTTTTTAGTAACTATAGTTTCTTTCATATCAGATAAGAGGTTTAATTTCGATACCTTCGTTTTTAAGTGTATCGCTTATTTTCTTTACGAAAAGGAGAGCTTTTTCGCTATCGCCGTGAACGCAAACAGAGTCAGGAACAATTTCAATTTCTTTGCCCGAAATTGTTGTAACGCGGTTTTCTTTAATCATTCTTACAACTCTTGAAACGGCTTCATCTTCATCTTTTATCATTGCGCCTTCTTTTGTGCGGGCAACCAGGGTGCCGTCGTCTTCATATGCTCTGTCAGCAAAAACT
>JAFYLF010000102.1 GCA_017537195.1 Clostridia bacterium | reverse complement strand
GCTTGAAATTAAAATATAGGTATGCTATAATGCAAAAAAATACAAAAAGGGGCTAAATTTTATGAAAAATCCATCAATCATAAACATTGAAGCAACGCAAGATTTACAAGTGGCCAAACTTCGAGCCAATTATGGTAATCTCCATAAAGGTTATTTTGAAAAAGAAGCTGACGAACTTCGTGCAAAAATTTTAGGCACTTGTAATACCGAAGAGTATTACAAAATAATAGGAACGAAATATTACGTTTCGCAAGACGGCAATGATGAAAACGACGGAAAATCCCCCGAAACAGCTATCAAAACGCTTGACCGTATCGAAAAGATTGAATTTAAAGAAGGCGATGCGATTCTATTTAAACGCGGCGATACATTCCGCTTTGTTCGCACTATTGAAGCAAAAAATAATATTACATACGGTTCTTATGGTGAAGGTGCAAAGCCGCAACTTTTCGCCTCTCCCGAAAATTACGCACTGAATGACAATTGGCAAGAAGTAAAACCTCACATTTGGCAAATCCCCTTTGATTATAATCATGCAAGTGGCTGTGTTTTAGATTACGGTATGATAATTGGTGTTCAAAAGTACGAAGGACTCGAAACCTTTGAAGAAAACGGTGACTACCATCACGACCTTGATAATAAAACCTTTTATATTTACTGTGATCTTGGAAAACCCAATGAAGTGTACCATTCTATAGAAATAATGCCAACAATAAACCTCATGTTAATGCGTGGCAGCGAAAACATAGTTGTTGATAACCTATGTTTTAAATACAGCAGCGGTTTTGGTATTACAGCCGCCGATGTGAAGGGTAACATCACCGTTACCAACTGTGAATTTGGTTTTTTAGGCGGCCTTTGGCAAGACCCCCACTATAAAAACTTGCGATTTGGTAATGCAGTCGAATTTTGGTGCGGTGGCAAAAATATCAATGTTCAAAATAACTGGTTTTACCAAACCTACGACAGTGCGCTTACTTGGCAAGGAAACCGCGACGAATATACTTATGAAAATATTCACTATATAGGAAATCTTTTTGAATATAATAACGCTGATATTGAATTTTTCGACGGCAAAAATGTTCTCCTAAAAGATTTTGTTATGAAGGATAACATTATGCGTTTCACAAGTATGGGTTGGGGTTCACGTCCAAATGACGGTGCTTACCGCGGTATTGAAGGCTGTATACGTGGCGTAACAGGGGGCGGAAACCGCGTAATGAATGTACACAGTGCTTATTTCACCGATAATATTATTGACTGCCCTGCAAGACAGATTATCAACTGGAATATGAACCCCGACCAACGAGAAACCATTCATGCTTCTGGCACTAAGCTTTATGTTAAATCGGATTACCGTACTTTAGAACCTTGTCTTCAGGGGCTTCAAACCGAGCTTGAAACTCAACCTTACGACCGTAGATTTGCCGTAGGTAAACACGAACTTATAGAAATGTTCCCTCTCTTTGAAGATGGCGCAGAGATACGTTGGGACGAATAATATATTAAAAACTTTCCAATCTAATAAAGCTTTCTTCCTTGTAATGAAAATAAAGGTATGCTATAATGCAAAAAAATGCTATAGCATACCCTTTTTCTTTGTTAAATTAGGGGTAACGGAGGTATTTTATGAAAACGAACTTTAACCACAAAGGCTTTTTTGATAAAAAAGCAAATGAAATGCGTGAGCGCATCTTAAACACCCCCAATACCGAAGAGATTTACGAAATAAAAGGTACAAAGTACTACATCTCAAATAACGGCTGTGACTGCAATGATGGTTTATCGCCTGAAAAAGCTATCAAAAGTCTTGATGCTATTGAACTTTTGCCTTTGAAAGATGGTGACGCCCTGCTTTTTGAACGCGGTTCCACCTTCCGCTTTACAAACCAAGTAAACACCGTAAACGGTGTTATATACGGTTCATACGGCGAAGGCGAAAAGCCAAACCTTTACGGTTCTTGGAGAAACTACGCAAAAGCCATTTGGAAGCAAACCTCTAACCCTAATGTATGGGAAAGCAACTGCTATAACGAGCGTATAGGCGGCATTATTTTCGACGATGGAGAATATGTCGGCGTTTACAAATGGAAAATAGAAGACCTTGCCGAAAACGAGCACTTCTTCTTCAATAAATACTATAAAAAGATTTACATTTACTGCGACCGCGGTAATCCTTCGGAGGTTTTCTCTTCTATTGAAATCATTTCCAACATCATGGGACTTAGTATGTCTGAAAATGACCATGATAATGTATTTGATAACCTTTGTTTCAAATACTTCTTCTTCCCCACATATTCTTACGGTAAAAATCACGGCATCACCTTTACAAACTGTGTATCAGGTTGGGTTGGCGGCTGCGAGGGCGGTCCTGTAAGACTTGGCAATGCTTTTGGATCCTGGCTCGGCGGTGCTGATTTCACAGTAGAAAACTGTTGGATTTATCAAACCTTTGATTCGGCTATTTCATGGCAGGGTTATTGTGCAAGACATAATATGCATTACGATTATGACAATATCAATTATTCACATAATCTTTTCGAATACAACAACTGTGATATTGAATTTTTTGACAGAGAACAAGCAACCCTTAGCAACTTCAAAATGGAAGGCAACCTTATGCGCTTCACAAGTATGGGCTGGGGCACTACCACTGTTGAAGGTAAAATTCGCGGTATTGAAGGTTGTATCCGTGCACACACCAATGGTATGGACAGCGTAAAAAGCACCACCTTTACCGACAATATATTAGACTGCCCTGCAAGACAGGTTATCAACTGGGATGTTGACCCTTGGCAATGGGAGGGTATTCACGCTTCGGGTACAAAGATTTACATAAAAGAATCTTACCGCACTTTAGAGAATTGCTTACAAGGCTTGCAAACCGAAGAAGGCCAACCCCTTGCCCGTAGATTTGCGGAAAATTATGATGAATTAGTAGAAGGCATTAAAATCTTTGACAAAACCGCCTATGTACACTGGGAAAAATAAGCTTTAAAAGGTGATATTATGAAAACAAACTTTAACCATAAAGGCTATTTTGATAAAGAAGCAAATGAAATGCGCGAGCGCATCCTAAACACCCCGAATACCGAAGAAATTTACGAAATAAAAGGTACAAAGTACTATATTTCGAATAACGGTTGCGACTGTAACGACGGTCTCACCCCTGAAACTGCTATCAAAACCATTGACCGTGTAGATAATCTCCCCTTAAAAGACGGGGATGCATTACTTTTTGAGCGCAATTCGGTTTTTCGTTTCACCCGTCAGTTTAATGCTGTGGGCGGTGTAATTTACGGTTCTTACGGTAAGGGCAAAAAACCGCAAATACTTGGTTCTTCTAAAAACTTTAAGTACGCTGTATGGAAGAAAACCGACAAAGAAAACATTTGGGAAACCAACCTTTACTATAACGGCATCGGTGGTATTATTTTTGACGACGGTGAATACATAGGCGTTTACAAATGGAAACTTGAAGATCTTACTGAGAATGACCATTTCTTCTTCAATAAATACTATAAAAAACTTTATTTATACTGTGATAAAGGTAACCCTTCAGATATTTTCGACTCTGTTGAAATTAACTCCGACATTATTGGTATTACAATGGATGAAAACACCAATAACAATGTGTTCGATAACCTTTGTATAAAGCACTTCTTCTATGGAATTTATCCTTATAATCAAAATGTTGGTATCACCGTTACTAACTGCGAATTTTGTTGGAACGGCGGTTCAGGTAGCAAAGAAGTACGCCACGGTAATTCCGTGCAAAGCTGGAACGGCGGTAGTGACTTTATTGTTGAAAACAACTGGTTCCATCAAACCTTTGACTCCGCACTTTCTTGGCAAGGTTATTGTTATAAAACAAACCGAACCTTCAATTATAACAACATTTCTTTCTCAAACAATTTGTTTGAATATAATAACTGTGATATTGAGTTCTTTGACAGTAGAGATACCACCCTTGAAAACTTCAAAATGGATAACAACATGATGCGTTTTACAAGTATGGGTTGGGGCACAACTACTGTTGAAGGTAAAATCCGTGGTATTGAGGGTTGTATCCGCGCCCACACCAACGGTATGGACTGGATAAAATCCACCTATTTCAAAAACAATATAATCGATTGCCCCGCAAGACAAATCATCAACTGGAACATTGACCCATGGCAAAGAAAAGAAATCTTTGCTTCGGGCACAAAGGTTTATGTAAAGAGTGAATACCGCACTTTAAATACTTGTCTTCAAGGTCTTCAAACCGAAGAAGGTCAGGAATATGACCGCAAGTTTGCCGTAGGCTATGACGAACTTGTAAAATACTTCCCGCTGTTTGAAGAAGGCGCTGAAATTCATTGGGATGAATAATTAAAAAAGCCAAGTGAAAACTTGGCTTTTTACATTTTTATAAGACCGGCTATTAGTAAATAAATCCCCATTATGTAAAGCGAAATATTCATTTTCCCTTTAATTGTAAACAAAACTGCCATTATAATAAGCGCCACAGAAAATATGAGGGTTACAAATTTAAGCAATAAACACGCCTTGTTTATATCGGTATACTTACATAAAATACTAAAAAGCACCGTTCCGCCATCAAGCCCCTTTACAGGCAGAAGATTAAAAATTCCGATAAGAAGATTTACAAGTGAAAAAATAAGGGTTGTTCTGTTGCCGAAGCACAAATAGTTATAATAAAGCGTTGAGAACAACAAAATATTAACCGCAGGTCCAGAAAGCGATACTAAAATATCATTTTTATAGCCTTTCGAAAACGAACTGGTTATCTGCACCGAAGCGGGAATTAGTTTTATCGCTTTTGGCGAACAGTCAAGTATCCACATCATAAAAATATGTCCGCATTCGTGAAGTGTGACCGCTAAAAGCAACGGTAAGGCAAAGCCTGTTTTATCGGTCGCCAACATAACTGTTACTACCGCAAGAAATAAAAATGAAACATAAACCTGTATTCCGAAAAGTTTAAATTTCATTCGGTATAACCTCGCTGATTTTGGTGTCACTCAAAATTTCTTCACGGTAAAAATTTTCTAATTGGCTGTAAGTGCCTTTGAAAAAATATTTCATAATTATAACACTTGCAAGAATTATTAAAACGCATACACTTTGTACAATCACTGTTTTATAAAACCACTCAAAAAAGGTCATAAACTTTACTCCTTGTTAAAGCGAAAATTTTATGCTATACTTAATTTATATCAAACTTTAAGGTGATTTTATGCCCTTTTTACCTATAACAAAAAAAGAAATGTCGGCTCTCGGTTGGAGCCAATCCGACTTTATAATCGTGACGGGTGACGCTTATGTTGACCACCCGTCTTTTGGTACTGCAATTATCTCCCGTGTGCTCGAAAATGCGGGTTATAAAGTTTGTATCATCCCACAGCCAAGATGTGATGAAGATTACAAGCGTTTTGGTAGTCCTCGCCTTGCATTTTTAGTCAACGGTGGTAATATTGACTCTATGGTTGCCCACTACACCGCCGCCAAAAAGCGAAGAAGCGACGATGCTTACACCCCTGGCGGTAAGGCAGGTGCAAGACCCGACAGAGCTACCATTGTTTACTGTCATAAACTTCGTGAAATTTACGGAAATGTGCCAATTGCGATAGGCGGTATTGAAGCGTCGCTTCGCCGCTTTGCCCATTATGACTACTGGGACGATAAAGTCCGCCCTTCAATACTTATTGATTCAACAGCCGACCTTTTGATGTACGGCATGGGCGAGAAGCATATTGTAGAAATTGCAAACCGCCTTAATGACGGCGAAAAAATAACCGAGCTTACCGATATTCTCGGCACCTGCTACTGTGTTGATTCTAAAAATTATATTCCCATTGGTAAAGCACAGGAATGCCCATCTTACGATATAGTAAAAGAACCAACAGAGCAAGGGAAAAAGCAATATGCTGTTTCTTGCAAAATTCAGCATACCGAAGCCGATGCTGTAAGGGGTAAAACAGTTATTCAAAAGCACGGCAATAAAATTTTGGTGCAAAACCCACCAATGCCACCCCTTACCGAAGACGAGATGGACAAGGTGTATTCTCTCCCCTTTATGCGTGACTATCACCCAAGTTATGAAAAACAAGGCGGTGTTCCCGGTATTGCCGAGGTTAAGTTTTCGGTAATCCATAACCGCGGTTGCTTTGGCGCTTGTAACTTCTGCTCCCTTGCCTATCATCAAGGTAGACAAATAACTGCCCGAAGTCACAGTTCGGTTATAGAAGAAGCCAAAAAAATAACCGAAATGCCCGATTTTAAAGGTTATATTCACGATATCGGCGGACCTACTGCAAACTTCCGTTTCCCTTCGTGCGATAAGCAATTATCCCACGGGCTTTGCGCCGACAAAAAATGCTTAGCGCCCACAATGTGCCCTGCTGTTAAGGTTGACCATAGCGATTATCTCGACCTTTTGCGAGAACTTCGTAAACTTCCAAAGGTTAAAAAAGTGTTTATCCGTTCAGGTATTCGTTTTGACTATCTTATAGCCGACAGTTCGGAAGAATTTTTCAAAGAGCTTGTCACCCACCACACAAGTGGTCAATTAAAGGTAGCTCCCGAGCATTGCTCAAACAATGTGCTCAAATATATGGGCAAGCCGCAAATTCAGGTTTACAACAAATTTGAAAAGCGTTTTTACGAGCTCACAAAATCAATCGGCAAAAAGCAATATTTGGTACCTTATTTAATGTCGTCGCACCCTGGTAGTACCATAAACGACGCTATTGAACTTTCCCTTTTCTTAAAGCGCAATAATCTCCATCCCGAACAGGTTCAGGACTTTTACCCAACCCCAGGTACAGTTTCTACATGTATGTTTTATACCGAGTTAGCCCCTAACACTATGGAAAAGGTATATGTGCCGAAAACCGCAAAAGAAAAGGCCGAGCAACGAGCGCTTTTACAATATTTCAAGCCTGAAAACCGCGAACTCGTACTCTCGGCGCTCAAAAAAGCAAAACGCTTTGATCTTATAGGCACTGGTAAAAACTGCCTTGCAGCCCCCGACAGAAACGACAAAACAGCCTATAAAAAGCCAAAAAAGACAATACGAAATATTCATAAAAAGAAAAAGTAGGGGAGGGCCTCTGTGCCCTCCCGCATAATCATATAAAAAATTAACGGGAGGGGATGGAACCCCTCCCCTACATTTTATAATAAATTATTTTATTGACCCACAAATTCTCCCAAACCGTCAAGCTCGATTCTCTCGGTAGTCATACGGTTAAAGAAATGACAGTCAAATACGGGTTGAAGTTTGTCTTCATAAATATCAGCTAAATGAATCGCTTCATCGCGTATTTTATCCCCCGTTTCATTATCGCCGCAAAGCTTAGTATAAATAGCCTTTGCAAGAAGTGAATAGATTTGGCGGTGCATCTCGAGAATTTCCCAAGAATATTTATGACAAGCATCTTTACAATTGCCGTATTTTTCAATAACCGATTTAAATTTATCCATAGCATCCATAGCCGCCACAACATCCGCCTTAAAGGCTTCGCGGTCAACAGACTTTTGACTACGTATAGAACCGATATCAAATCCCTTTTCGAGAATATTAAAATACTCGGTCAATTCTTCTACCGCTTTTTCCCCGTAAGTTGCAGTATAAACTTCTCTGCGAACTTCTTCGAAATCAGTTGTTTTATCCCACAAGGTTCTTGCCATAACTGTCATACCGAGCGGTGTCGGACAAGCATTACGCTGAAGCTGGCAAGTAATAAATCCGTTCATACCAAGATTCGAGAGATTTTGCATATCCTTGTGAATTATTCTCGAAATACCAACATTACTTGCATCTAATATATGGTCCCACATAAGATGGTAATCATAATCGAGTGCGTCACCCTTATAAACCTGTTCCCAAGCATAAAGGTGTGTAAGGTTTTCGTCAACCGACAAAGGCTTTGTAAAGGTGTTTATCTTATATTCGCAAATTTCCTTATCCCTGAATTCACTCGGAAAGCTTTCGGCGAATGTACGGCAAATCGGCGCCCACATAAGTATTGTATTTTCAGGATTATGAACCTCTGTAAGTACTGGCGGATGGCTTACATTAAAGCCGATGCAAAATACAAGCTTGGTCTTAATTCCACGCTCTTTTAGTCCATCAGTAATATCATTTACAATTCTTATATAATGGTCGGAATATCTGCCCTCGGCGCAAGCCTCACACTCACAGGTGTTATTGTACCAGTCACTAAGCCAGAAATGGAGAATATCTACTTCGGGATTATCTTCGGCATATTTTATTGCCGCATCTGCCATAGTTTTGCGAACAAATGGGTTAGAATAGCAAAGCTGTGTATCACTGGGGTTTCCACGGAAAAGTATACGCTCACCGTCAACCATTGCGCAAAGGTCAACATAACCTTCAGGAACCTTGGCATCCTTTTTACCAAAGGAATAGCTTGTATCGGGTATTCCAAACGGCCACATATTCCAACCGTGACCCTTTCTTTGAAGCAAAAGTCCTCTTCTTTTAACCTCGCGCACCATGGTATTGAAAAATTCATCTACCATAGAAAACTCGAAAGGCTCTGCCTCTTTGACAGAGCTTCTTATATGTGTGTACCATGTTTTGAAGAACATATAGCAAAGGCTGTCTTGTATATAATATGAGTTAAAGCCAACCTTTGGAAGCCATTCAATCATATCGGTAACATTCTCGATTTTTAAAGCGCCTTCGGTACACATAGTGCGAAGACGGATATCAGCCCTTTCGTTTAACTCAACATCAATAGGATTGCATTTTTCGGGATAATGAGTGCCGTTAGGACCAGGTCTCACCCAATCAATTTCCCATTCTTTGAGTAGGCGGTAAACACCCATAAGAACACTTCGTCCGTTAGAGCCTGCAATTACACCCTTTTTATCCTTAACCGAAATGCTATAGGCATCGTCAAAATAAGGATCCTCTACATCAAATTCCTTGATTTCAAGTTCAATTTCCGCTTTGACAGATAATATATCGAGATACTTATCCAACTCATTTTTTGCAAATGCTAAAACATCATATTTCATACTAAAAACTCCTTCGCAGTTTTTCAAGGACATTATAGCACATCAAAAACCCTATTATAAGAAAAAAATTATGAAATTTAGGAAAAAAGGGCGACCGCTTGGTCGCCCTTTAATTTCGAATTATTCATTAGTCATTTTATAAGAAAGTCTTGTAAGGCTATCGCCTAAATGAACATTCTCAACCTTTGCTTCGGGATTATTAACAGTTATATCATAGTGACTAAAGTTCCAAAAATTCCTAACACCAAGTTTCATAAGCTGATTAACAGTTTTCTCTGCCGCCTCTTTAGGAATACAAAGTATTGCCGCCTTTGGAAGATTTTCACGGCAAAATTCGTCAAGAGTATCAATACTTCTGACAGGCTGATTTTTCACAATCTGACCTACGATTGATTCCTTTGTATCGAAAAGCCCTATAAGATGAAAACCCTTTGATTCGAAATTCATATGCATTGTAACAGCTCGACCTAAATTACCAACACCAATCAATATAATGCTTTTTGGTTTATCAAGACCTAAAATGTATGCAATTTCTTCCTGTAAAATGTCAATATTATAACCATAGCCTTGTTGACCAAATCCGCCAAAGCAATTAAGGTCTTGCCTTATCTGACTTGCGGTAAGTCCCATTCGCTCGGATAATTCCCGTGAAGAAATCTTGGTCATGCCCGAAGCCTTAAGCTCTCCCAAAAATCTGTAATATCTTGGTAGTCTTTTTATAACTGAATTAGAAATCATACCACCCATTGTGTTCTCCTATATATAATAATGTATACCATAAGTATTGTATAACAAAGCCAAAATAAAGTCAATCTAAAAATATTTTTAAAAAGGCAAAAAAAGGTTTGACAATCTTGATTTGTTGTGATAAAATGTTCTAGCGTGAAATATTATGCGAAATTATGTTTTGTCATAATTTTCATAAAATTTAAGAAAGGAGAGATTCAGTAGTGCCTACCTTTAACCAATTGGTTCGTAGCGGTCGTGAAACTATCGAAAAGAAGGCTAAAGCCCCTGCTCTTTTGAAGGGCTACAACTCAATGAAACGTCGTCTTACCGATAACGATTCACCGCAAAAGCGCGGCGTGTGCACAGCGGTTAAGACTTCCACACCTAAGAAGCCTAACTCTGCTCTTCGTAAGATTGCCAGAGTACGTCTTTCAAACGGTATCGAAGTTTCTGCTTACATCCCAGGCATCGGTCACAACTTGCAGGAACACAGCGTTGTTCTCATTCGTGGCGGACGTGTTAAGGACTTACCTGGTGTACGTTACCATATCGTACGCGGAAGCCTTGATACACAGGGTGTTGCAAACAGAATGCAAAGCCGTTCAAAATACGGTGCAAAACGTCCAAAAGCAGGTGCAAAATAATTTTAGTAGACTTAATCTCTGCTGTTTTATCAAGCAGCGGCTTATATATAATGTATATAGCCTTAT
>JAFYLF010000101.1 GCA_017537195.1 Clostridia bacterium | reverse complement strand
ACTGCCGGATAAGGCGGACGGGGTCTTGGCTCACCACGGTTACCTTCGATAGAGGTCATAAGAGCAGTTTCTTCACCGCAAACGAATGCACCTGCACCCAAACGGATAAAGAGGTCGAAGTCAAAGCCTGAACCGAAGATATT
Organism: Clostridia bacterium; assembly: GCA_017537195.1. Taxonomy (GTDB): domain Bacteria; phylum Bacillota; class Clostridia; order Oscillospirales; family Acutalibacteraceae; genus UBA737. The sequence goes on along the minus strand of JAFYLF010000101.1, from coordinate 9,064 downwards.
CTTGCCCAAAAGACCATATTCACGAGCTTGGTCAATAGCCTTTTGTAAGCGCTTAACAGCGATAGGATATTCAGCACGAACATATACGTAACCCTCAGTTGCACCGATAGCATAACCCGCAATAGCCATAGCTTCTACTAAGCAGTGTGGGTCACCTTCCAAAACGGAACGGTCCATAAATGCACCGGGGTCGCCTTCGTCGGCGTTACATACAACATACTTTTGGTCAGCCTTATTAGGAGCGCACAAAGACCATTTAAAGCCTGTGGGGAAGCCGCCGCCTCCACGTCCACGAAGACCTGAATCCGAAATAACCTTAATTACATCTTCGGGTTTCATTTCGGTTAAAACCTTACCGAGAGCAGCATAACCGTCCATTGCGATATATTCGTCAATGTTTTCGGGGTCAATAACGCCGCAGTTACGAAGAACAACACGGTTTTGTGATTTATAGAAAGCAGTATCGCTTAAAGCTACCTGACCTTCAACCTTTGGAGCGTCCTTGCCTGTATCATTATATACAAGACGTTCAACAGGACGACCTTTCAAAAGATGTTCTTCTACAATTTCTTTTACATCTTCGGTGGTTACACGGCTGTAGAATGTACCGTCAGGATAAACGATAACAACAGGACCTAATTCGCAAAGGCCGAAACAACCGGTTTGAACAAGTTTTACTTCTTCTGTGAGTTCATACGTCACAAGATTTTCTTCAAATGCTTTCTGGATAGAAGCACTGCCTGAAGAAGTACAACCTGTACCGCCGCAGATTAACACATGTGCACGAACCATATTTTTACCTCCAATATTTTATTCGATTATGCTTTAATTGTATATTCAGCAACAACATTGCCGCCTTTTAAATGCTCAGAAGCAATTTTCTTTGCTTTTTCAACGTCAACCTTAACATAGGTTACCTTTTCCTTGCCTGCTTCGAAAACTTCTACAACAGGTTCGTATTCACAAATACCGATACAACCGGTTTGTGAAACGGTAACTGTGTCCATAAGGCCAAGAGCATTTACTTCCTCTACCAATGCGTTAAGCACAGGACGGGCGCCTGCAGCAATACCGCAAGTTGCCATACCAACAACAACACGAATGTCATTAGTACCTTCGCGAAGAATAACCTTATTCTTCATTTTGTCTTTGATTGCTTGTAATTCAGCTAAAGATTTCATAATAAATCTTCCTTTCTATGCTTTTTGGATTTCTAAATACTGCTCACGCAAATATTCTTCAATCCATTTAATTACTTCGTAAGTGTTAAGCGGTACATCTTCGAGCATTTGCCTTAATTCCCTTGTATCAAGCGCCACTTCCCCGTTTTCCGTTTTATGTGAAAACTTAAAATCTGTATCAGGGTGACCTTGTATCAAGGTTTTAACCGTTTCAACCACATCCCCCAAAGGTACGCAGTCAATATGGTTTTTATAAAATGTAGCCGAAACTTTAGTACCATGATTATCCGGAAATTTTTCTATATGCTTTGAAGAAATTTCCAAACTGCCGCCTGTTTGCTCACAGGCAAGCTTTAAAAGCGGAATCCCTAACCCAACCTTTCGTGTAGTTCGGGTAGTATAAAATGGGTCCGCAACACCTTTTAAAATTTCTTCGGTCATTCCGCTTCCATTATCGGTTATGGTAAGAACCATTGTGTCTTCATTCTCACAAAGCGAAATTTCAGTAAGGGTAGCCCCCGCTTTAACTGAATTTTCAGTTATATCAAGAATGTTTAATGAAAGTTCTTTCATCACAAATCCCTCAAAATTTCAAAAAGGTTTTTAACTGCGTTTTTATCATCATCGGGAAGTAAGAAAAAGTTTTCCTTTTCACTTATATCCCAAAGATAATGAGCGTCACTACTTATAATAAACTCGCAACCGATGTCTTTAAAATCAACCGCTTTTTCTTTGTTATGCAATTCGCAAAACTTAAAAGGATGGTCGGGCGGAAGACCGCCTAAAACCGCTGTTACCGAGTTTGAATCACGGTCGATATGAGCAGGATAGCATACCCCGCCGAATTTTTTCACAAGTTCGGGGACTTCGTCAAAGGAAACCGACGTCGCATTAGACAGCAAATGTTTTTCGGTTGAAATAACATTATCCATACTGTCGCAAACCAACTGGTTACCGAAAATATCAGTTCGGTTTTCAATCAAAATCCGCCGTTTTTCGATTTCACTGTCAAATGCCACGGCATTTTCCAAGGTTTCGAAAAGACAAATTATGTGAATTTCTTCTGACGTAGTAAGCTCCATTCCTGCAATCGGTATAATACCGTGATTTGAAGCCGCTTCGAAAAAGTATAGGCAATTACGGGTGGTGTTATGGTCTGTAAGCGCCATAATCTGAAGTCCGTTAAGTTCACCCATACCTGCAATGCTGTTGGGTGTTGAATCGTCGTCACCGCAAGGTGACAAACAAGAATGAATATGTAAATCGTAATAATACTTTTTCATATTACTGAACTCAAGGTTACCGCCGCTGAATAAATATCCATCGAAGTTTTAAGGATATTTATTTCCTTGTCAATTGCGGTTTTTATAACATCATCTTCCAGCGTTACATCCTCGGCTAAAATGATACACGAAGTATCAGCCAAAGAGGCTACCGCCAAAATATTAACATTTGACATTATAGTAATCCATGCATTACCGCTCTTTGCCCTACCCATAACCCAACTTAAAAGGTCGCCAATGTAAACACCGTCAATTTCACGGTCACCATCAGGCAAGGTTATAGCTTCGAAACCGTAATTTCCTGATAAATCTTTTACCTTCATTCCTTAACACCGCCGTCATTGTGCTTCTTTATAAGACATTTATCAATAGTTGATTGTCCTTTTACAATGTCTTCGGCAAACGCTCTGCAATTTGGAGCGCCGCAAGAACCGCAGTCAAGTCCCGGAAGTTCGCCTTTAAGCCTTTGGATATCCGCCATCATTCGCATCGATTCCGCCATACTGGAAGAAAGACGGGAAATTGGCTGATATTCGGGCAAATCGTCAAACAAGAACTCGCTTGGGAGATATTCATCAGTTTCAACAGAGAAATTCTCGGACACCGGCATATATCTTCGAAGGGAGCGAAGTCGGGCTTTGGCAATAAATGGATTTTGAATGGTAAGTACACCGCCGACACAACCGCCTGTACAAGCGTTAAGTTCAATAAACTCAAGAGGCGGTATATTGCCGTTTTCCACCTGATCCAAAACACGCATTACATTATCAATACCGTCAGCCGCAAGATAATTTTCATTAAATATTGCGGTTGCCTCACCACCTGATGAAGCCCAACTGATACCAATAATACCCGAATTAGATAGTGACTTAACATCGCTTCCATACTTCATAACACTTATAAGCTGAAAATAAACATCACTTATAGGTATTACACAGTCAACCTTGCTCTTATAACCCGCAAAGCCATTTTTAACATAGCTTACCTTTGCAGGACAAGGTGATATAAAGCATACGCCAATCTCATCATCAGAAAGTTCGGGATGCTCACGTTTTGCCTTTTCTCTTGCTAAGTGCGCCGCAACCTCCATTGGAGGCAGCATATGTATCACATGATCAAGAAGTGACGGGAAACGAAGAGCAATAAGTCTTGTTACAACCGGGCAAGCCGAACTGATTGCAGGTTTTGTGATACCATCGGTCTTTAAGTATTTGCGGGTGTAAGCCGAAACAAGCTCTGCTGCGGCAGAAACCTCGAAAACATCGTCAAAACCGATTTTCAAAAGCCCGTCGAGCACGTAATCAACATCGTCCAAATTGTCAAACTGACCGTAAAGCGTGGGAGCAGGCAAAGCGATTTTCCATTTAAACTTATCCATCGCCGAAAGACTGCCTGTTTTTGCTTTTTTTGCATTGTTAGGGCAAACGCGGATACATTCGCCGCAATCAATACATCTTGCGTCATTTATAACAGCGTGTCCGTCTTTAATTCTTATCGCCTCTGTAGGACAGTGCTTGAGACAAGTAGTACAGCCGTTACATTTTTCGACATCTAAAACCACAGAATGTTCATATGTGTGCATATAAATCACCTGCCGTAAACTAAATAAGATTTACTTTCATTGTGATAGTGGTACCTACCCCAACCTCAGACTCGATGTTCATATAATCGGTGTAGCGTTTCATATTTGGAAGTCCCATACCTGCACCAAATCCTAAAGAACGGATATTGTCGGTAGCGGTGGAAAATCCTTCTTGCATGGCCTGTTCGATATTTTTAATACCGGGACCCGTGTCTTTAAGGATAATTTCAATACAGTCTTCATACACATTCACATCGGCTGTACCGCCTCTTGCGTGAATTACCATATTGATTTCACCCTCGTACATTGCGATAGAAACGCGCCTGATAGTTTCGGGAGGTAACCCTAATTGTCTTAAATTCTTTTTCATAAGAAATGATGCATGACCTGCCGATTTGAAATCATTACCATCCACTTCAAAATGAAAATTTAAAACATCAGACATTTTTAACCCTATTGCCTATGAGACCGTTGCTATATAAAATACCGCAAGCCTCATACATTCTTTTGGAAGTTGCAAGTAAAACTATTCCGCTTTCCTTGGCCAATTCAATCATTTCGGCAGTAGGCATTTTTGAACGGACAAAAACCACGCAGTTCATATCCATCATTTCGGCAGTTCTGATAACCTGAGAGTTTACAAGGCCTGTAATTAAAACCGCTTGGTCTTTAACATAAGCCAAAACATCGCTCATCATATCACTGCCACAAGCAGAATAAACGTGAAGGCCAAGACCTTCAGGATAACAAATAACTTCCGCCTCAAGCAAATCCTTAATAGTACTGATTTTCATAAATCATTATCCTTAAATTGATTATTTTGAAAAACCGTATTTTTCTAAAATACCATCTACATCATCGACAGTAAGACGGCCGTAAACTTCTTCGTTTACAGTAAGTACGGGAGCCAAACCGCAAGCACCGATACAACGGCAAGCAGTAAGTGAGAATTTACCGTCAGCGGTACATTCGTCAGAACCGATGCCAAGGCGTTCGCTGAACTTGTCGAAAATGTCACCCGAGCCTTTAACATAACAAGCGGTACCTAAGCATACCGAAATGTTATACTCACCTTTTGGTGACAAAGAAAACTGTGCGTAGAAAGTAGCTACACCGTAAACCTTTTCAAGCGGTACATCCATACCTTCTGCGATTTTTGTTTGCACTTCAATCGGGAGATAGCCATAAATGTCTTGGGCTTGTTGCATAACTGACATCAAAAGACTTTTGTCATTTTTACTTTCGGCAATAATTGCATCAAGCTGTGCTTCTTGTTCGGCTGTTCCCTTGAATGGCAAACTGCTGATTTTTTTGAGCATAAACAAAATCCTCCTTGTGATAGTTGTCGGTGAGATTGTTAAAAAAATAACAAATCATCACATACCAATATATTATAACATATATATTTTAATTTTACAAACAAATTTTGCCTAAAAATTCATTTTTTTATAAAATATATTCCAAAATAATAAGAAAGGTTGAAATAAATGACCTTTTATTGTATAATAATACATATTTTTTTGAAAGGAATCACCAAAAATGAAGACAATTCGGCAGATTATTGCTATAATTGTAACCTTGGTTTTTATTTTTACACTTACTGCATGTGACAGTACAAGTAAGGCATATATCTACTTTTCACTAGATGAACCCCCACAAACCCTTGACCCCCAAATTGCCAGTAGTGATACCGAGCTTATGATTGTAAGAAATATTTTCGAAGGTTTGCTTCGTGAAGATGAAGACGGAAAAATCGTTTGCGGTGTTGCCGAAAATTATGATAAAAAGGGCCTTACATATACCTTTAAACTTCGAAAAGATGCTAAGTGGAGTAACGAAGAACCCATCACAGCGTACGATTTTGTTTTTGCATTCAGACGCGCGGTAACCCCTGAAACCAAAGCCCCGTTTTCTAAACGGCTTTCGTACATTAAAAATGCTGATAATATTTTAAAGGGCAACTCCACCGTTTCTTCACTTGGCGTAACTGCTATAAACGCCAACACACTTAAAATTGAACTTGAAAAAGAAGATAAAAATTTTGAGCACACATTAACCACAAGTATTGCTATGCCCTGCAAGGAAAAGTTCTTTAATGAATCGGCGGGAAAATACGGGCTCGGCAGTGATACCACCCTTTCAAACGGAAGTTACCGACTTACAAAATGGGGCAAAGAAGTTTTTGGTATAAGACTTTATAAAAACAAGTTTTATAACGGAAATTTCGAAGCCAAAAATGCCGCCGTTTTCTTGTCGATTGATAAAGAACGTACCCCCGCACAAGTTGTAGCCGACGACGAAGCTGATTTGGCGTTTATCAAGCCCATCGACCTTGAACTCGTAAAACAATCCAATCTCAAAACATTGGATTATGAAAATATTTGTTGGTTCTTGACAGTAAGCGACGGTTTTTCAAAAGGCATTAGAAAATCTTTAATCGCCCTTGCTAACCCGCAGGTTTTTTCAAAAAATTTAATTCCGGGATACAGTAGCGCACAAAGCATTTATCCGCCTATGTTTAATTCCACTTCTTCACCCACAGGAATGCCGATTTACGATTTAGAAAATGCCAAAGAACTTTTCAAAAACGAAATTAATAATCTTGTTGATAAAAAATTTCCAACCGATGTGGTTTTATACTACTATGATGACGGTTTTTCGAAAACAGTTGTAACCGACATTGTCGGTCATTGGCAAAACCAATTAGGCGCATTTGTTAATATTGAGGCTGTTTCCACACCCTCGGTTTTACAGTCGCAGTTAACCGACCAGACTTATGCTTTGAGCATCTTCCCCATTTCAGCCGATTCGCCTGATATAGCCGAATACCTCGAAAAATTCGGTATCAAATATAACGGTGAAAATTTGTCCGACCTGCAAAACCAACTTTTGACATCAAACAACATAGTTCCGCTTACAACTCAAAAAACGATTATCGCCTACAGCGAGGAACTCACAAACATTAAATTTACCCACGGTAATGGCTCAATAGATTTTGCTTACATTATCAAAGATAATTAAAAGAATGCTGTTTCACAAATTTGTGAAACAGCATTCTTTATATTTGTAATTCTCTAAATTTATAAAATGCACCTTTTTTTGCTACAAGCTCATCGTATGTGCCAAACTCAATACATCTACCCTTTTCAATTACTGCTATTTTATCAGCATTTTTAATTGTAGAAAGACGGTGTGCTACAATAAAGGTTGTCCTGTTTTTTGAAAGGTTTTCTATTGCTGTTTGAATATGTTTTTCGGAAACTGTGTCCAAAGAACTTGTTGCCTCATCAAAAATAATCACCTTTGGATTACGTATAAGAGCTCTTGCAATAGAAATACGCTGTCGCTGACCGCCTGAGAGGTTGTAACCTCGTTCGCCAACAAATGTTTCCAATCCGTCTGGTAAATTATCAATAACTTCACGCAGACAGGAAAGTTCAATAATCTCATCCAAAAAATCTTCGCTGATTTTTGGGGATCCGTAAGTAATATTTTCACGCACAGTACCCGAGAAAAGTATACTGTTTTGAGGCACCACCGCAAGATGCTTTCTGTATGAGCGAAGATCTATATCCTTAATATCTTGACCGTCAATCATAAGAGCACCCGAATTTGCAAAATAAAAGCCCGTAACAAGATTTATCACTGTTGATTTTCCTGCACCCGATTCACCAACAAGTGCGATTGTTTCCCCGGCATTCACCTTTATTGAAAGACCATTTAATATTTTTTTACCTTCATTTTCATAACTAAACTCAACGTTGTCAAACTCAAAATCACCGTTAAGTTTAGTTAAAACTTTTTTACTGTAATTTTCTTCAATTTGGTCAGATTTTAATATTTCAGCGATTGAATTTATCGCTTCAGCGCCTGCAATAATTGTTGGCAAAAAGTTTAAAACGGTATTAACACTATCTAAAAGACGAGAAAAATAAGATTGATAAAGAGTTATATCACCTATTTTTATATCACCGTTAAATGCCATATAAACCACAAATAATAGACACCCAACGTTAAGACACTGTATTATAAGCCAAACCGATGTGTTAAATCTACTGTTGGCATAATCAATTTCAAAACCTGCTTTTGAGGTATCGCTCATTAACTTTGACATTCTTTCAATCTCAAAATTTTCTACCGAATGAGCTTTGGTAACAGGTATTAAATCAACCATATCAACAACCTTTGAAGTTGTTTTTTCCATTTCAACTCGGTATGCTCGGTTCTTTTCTCTAATTGCTCTGCGCAGTTTTGAAATAATAAATAAAACAGGAATACAAAGGGTGAAAAATACAAGTAACTGCCAACACCCTTTTACAAGAATAACGACGATAATCGTTGTGAGATTTACAACAATATGGGTGCCGTGGCGTATAACATAGCGAATTGTACCTGCAACCGATTCAGCATCCCGCATTATTTTAGACTGAATTTTACCCGATGGCATCTTTTTGCTGAAAGCAATATTTAAGTGTTGCAGTTTTCTAATTATCGAACCGCGAAGCTTTGCCTCAATAGAACGCGCAACAATTACTAACCGTTTTTGATAGGTCATTTGAAGCGGATAATTTATAATAAGCAAAAAAACTGCAATAGCTGTGTTAGTTAATATGATATTAAGTTTATTAGCTGTGTTATCAACAATAGCGTTAATAATATTCGCCGTTGCAATTGGCAAAAACAAAAGAACACTTAATTGCAATGTGCAAAAAATTACAACTATAACAATATCTTTATAATGTCCCTTGCACAAGAAAAATATATTCTTGAAAAAAGAACCTTTTTGTGTGCTTTGTTTGTGTTTCTTTAAAAATTCTTCTTCAAAATCAGATATATTCTCATCGAAAGGATTTTTAAATTCGGGTTTGTTTTTGACTGTTTTCATACTGACGACCCCACAATCAAGTGACAAATGCTTTTTAAATTTGCTTTCATTATAACCAAATGAAAATAAATGTCAACCCCATTTGCAAAATTTTAACAAATGGGGTTTAAAAACCGAATTATTTACTTATATT
>JAFYLF010000100.1 GCA_017537195.1 Clostridia bacterium | reverse complement strand
TTTGAGTTTATAAAATAATAATGTTAGCAAAGTTTATAAAAACTGTCCGAGTGATTTTTATCACTCGGACAGTTTTGTATTTCTAATCTTCTTTTTTACTTTTTTCAGTTATTTTTTGGCTGTTTTCTTTTGTAAAGCCTTCGGTACTTTCCTTCATAAACATAATTTTAATGGTCATCAAAATAAGCTTAATATCAAGTAGGAAAGAGTAATTTTGAATATACATCAAATCAAGCTGAAGCTTATCATAAGGGCTTGTGTTATATTTTCCGTAAAGCTGAGCATAACCTGTAAGACCGCCACGCATTTTTAAGCGATAAACAAATTCGGGTATTTCTTCCGAATACTGTTTTGTATGCTCAATTCTTTCGGGTCTTGGGCCTACAAGGCTCATATTACCAACTAAAATATCAATAAGCTGTGGAAGTTCGTCAAGTCTTGAAGCTCTCAAAATTTTGCCGACGGGCGTAATTCTCGGGTCCTTATCCTCAGTCGGATGAGGCGCGCCATCCTTTTCGGCGTCAACTATCATACTTCTGAATTTATGAATTCTGAAAACCTTGCCGTTTATTGTGCTTCTTTCCTGACGGAAGAAAACAGGACCGCCGTCATAAAGCTTTATAGCGAGTGCAGAAATAAGCAAGAACGGAGAAGAAACTATAAGCAAAATAAATGAAACTATAATATCAAATGTTCTCTTTAAAAATCTCTGTTGGAAATTAAGACCTATATTGCGGTAAAGAAGAAGCGGTGTATCAAACAAGTGCAGACATTCAGCGCCTCTAATAAGAATATCCGAAACCTTTGTGGTAGTATATGTTCGTATATCATTCTCAAAGCAAACCTTAAGAATTTTATTTCTCTGTTCAGAGTGAACATCGTATATAATAACACATTCATAATCCTTGATAAGTTCTTCTATCTTTTCCATACCAAGCGAAACGTTAACAACTTCTTTAATTACAAACTTATCTTTTCGCTGTTTGGTTTTTTCAATAAAGGATTCGGGTTGGTAACTATCATATATTATAAGCGTTTTTCTTGCAGGGAAAAGTTTTTGCAACAAAAAGTTTCCGCCAAAAGTCACCAACACAATAATTATAACATCAACAAGGAAAACCATTACCATTGGCAAAACTGTTACAAATTTTGCCGCCATAAGAACTATTTGTAAGTAAATAATAAAAACGGTGGCTAATGCAGATAAAATCTGCGCAGTTATCAAATTTGTTCTGCGGTATGTTCCGTATTTGAGCCCATCAAAAGAATTAAGGAATATTGTTGCCAATATAAAGTGAACTAAATAAAAGAACCAGTTACCCTTTTGAACAAAAGGAACCACTATATAATTATTGTATTCTGTAATCCAAGCATGAGCAAATATAATAGTTTCTGCTAAAACCAAAACTACTGCTAAAACAGAGCGTAAAAACTTTTTGAATTGTTCATTCGTTCTCTTCACAATATCACTTCCTAATTTTATTGCAGCAACACTTATTTGCTGAATTTTTCGATAATTGCATCCGCAATACGTTCACTCGCATGCCCGTCGCCGTAAGGATTAGATGCTTTACTCATTCTGTCGTATTCGATGGAATCGGTCAAAAGCCGCATTGTTTCCCTGTAAATAACTTCGCTGTCGGTTCCAACAAGCTTAAGCGTTCCGGCGTCTATTCCCTCCGGACGCTCTGTTGTATCACGAAGAACTAAAACAGGTTTTCCAAGCGATGGTGCTTCCTCTTGAATTCCGCCGCTATCAGTTAAAATTAAGTGGGAAATATTTTGGAAGTTATGGAAATCAAAAACCTCAAGAGGTTCTATTAACTTTACTCTGTCACAGTCGCCAAATATCTCGTCAGCCGCCTTGCGCACCAAGGGGTTTTTATGAATAGGATAAATAACCTTTATCCCCTCTACCTCGTCAAGAACTCTTCTTATACCATTAAAGATATTCCTCATAGGTTCGCCAAGATTTTCTCTTCTGTGGGCGGTAAGAAGTATCATTTTATCTCCGTCAAGCCACTCAAGTTCAGGGTGGGTATAACCGCTATCAACTGTTGTACTCATAGCATCAATCGCGGTGTTGCCTGTTATATAAATCTTACTATCGTCAATATTCTCTTTGAGCAGATTTTCACGGCTGAGTTCAGTTGGAGCAAAGTACATATCTGTCATGCAGTCAACCATTTGTCTGTTCATTTCCTCAGGGAACGGAGAATACTTGTTGTAGGTTCTAAGCCCTGCCTCAACATGTCCGATTGCAACCTGATTATAAAAAGCGGCAAGTCCGCCCGCAAAGGTAGTAGTAGTATCCCCGTGAACCAGAACAATATCAGGCTTTGCCTGTTTAATAACGCCGTCAAGACCGTTAAGCGCTCTTGTTGTAATATCGCTTAATGTCTGACCTTGTTTCATAATATCAAGGTCATAATCGGGAGTAATATCAAAGGTTTCAAGAACCTGATCGAGCATTTCGCGGTGCTGTGCAGTAACGCAAACAATACTCTCAATCTCTTCCCTTTTTTCAAGCTCTTTTACAAGCGGAGCCATTTTTATAGCCTCTGGACGAGTACCAAAGATACTCATAACCTTAATTTTTTCCATATCCCTTTCCCCCGACTACATAATTATTTTTTGAGTTTTAGCAGAAATTTAACATTACTGTTGTAAAAACGTTTTATTCTTGAAGGTTCTTTTAAAAGTCTGTAAAGCCATTCAAGATTAAGTTTTATAAATAATTTCGGTGCTCTTGCCTTGGTACCGCTGATAACATCAAAACTTCCGCCAACACCCACAAAAATGCCTTTATCAAAATCTTTTAAATGCTTATATATAAGCTTTTCTTGTGCAGGAATTCCCAAAGCCACAAGAACAATATCGGGCTTTGCCGATTTGATTTCCTCAAAAACAGCATCCTTATCAGGTGTGTAGCCGTTTACAGCACCCGCAATCTTTAAAGACGGATATTTTTCTTCAACCACTGCGCAAAGTGCGTCTATAACTTCTTGTTTTGCGCCAAGGAAAAATACGGACTTATTTAGCTCACTGCCGTATTTCAAAAGTTTTTCGGCAATCTCTACACCGGGAATACGCTCGGCTATATCTATGCCGATTTTTTTACCGCCTTTTACAATGCCAATCCCGTCGGCAACAACAGTTGTTGCATCGTCAAGCAACAGTTTTTCCACTTCGCTATCCTTTTCACCAAACATAAATGCTTCAGGGTTAGCCGTTACAATAAACATTCTATTGTCATTCGAGAGATTATCACGAACAATAGAAAGAAAATCTTCACGGCTTTCTTTATAAAGCTTGTTAAAAAATCTAATCATTTTTATCTCCAAATTTTAAAATTACATAGCCAAATACTCTTAAAATTATTAAGCAACATTTGAACCCAATTTATCAAGTATAGTATAACAAATATATTAAATTAAGTCAAGCATAAGCCAATGTGTAAAACGAAAGCATTTAAATATTTAAATAAGGTGAAACGCACAGTGAAACAGAGAGATTGAAATAAAATTTCCCGAACTATTTTTTAGGTATACGCCTTCTTAATGTTCAAGTCCTGTCACAATTATAAATTAAACCATAAAAATTGCAACACCTGCGGCTACCTCTTGCGGTGCCCGAAATTCATTACGGCTTGGAGCGCCTATGAATTTCGACCGCTACGCCTTTTCG
>JAFYLF010000099.1 GCA_017537195.1 Clostridia bacterium | reverse complement strand
TAAAATATCTATTCTTAACACCTTTCGGCGTTAAAATCTTTTAGATAAGCTCTAAGCTCATTCAACCGAACAATGCTGACGCATTTGTTCTGTCCTTCAATACTCTTAAAGTACTTGACTTTTTCTCTCGATTTCTCTTAAGAATTGTCGGGTCCTTATTATTGTCGTTGTTTAATTTTCAAGGTCCGTTGCGCTCCCGTTTTTTCAGGGCGCCCGATTATATTACCACATCTATCCCCCTTTGTCAACACTTTTTTTAAAGTTTTTTGAAAAAATTTTTCAAGATTTTTCAAGACACAATATCTTGGGGTTCAACATATTCATACACCACATTTCAACATAAAAATAAGAGGGCGAAAACACCCCCTTATATATAATATGTATATCTTATAAGCAATTAACTACCCTAAAATCACTATACCTGCAATTACCAGAGCAATAACAGCATAATGCTTCCACGACATTTTTTCCTTTAGGAATATACGGCTCCAAAGCACTGAAATAGCACAGTAAGCCGAAATGATCACCATACCCGCCGAGAAATCGCTGAACATAACCGCCATGTAGAAAACTTGACCGACGGTTTCGCAAAAACCACCCAAGAACAAGTTTTTATTACCCTTGAACACAACATCCTTCTTGACAAACTTAAGCCATATAAAAGCAAACACAGCGAGGACGAAGAAGGTTAATTCAAAAGCCGAATTTGCGGCATAGTCGCTTATCTCGATATTAGTTTTTTCAATAAACCAATCAGAAAAAAGGAATTCGTCACCAACGGTTCCGAGCGCATCTATTATAAGGTACGAAATTGGAAGCAAGAAAGCAAGCACGCTCTTTGCGTATTTGCGATTTGCTTTTTCTTGTCTTGCTTTTTTAACTTCTTCATCTTCCCTTTGTTCAACAATTCCTAAAGCGATAATGCCTACGGTTATCATAACGATACCGGCGATTACGGGTATTGTTATATCTTCAGTGGATGTTAAACCGAAAATCACGCACAAAAGGAACGCTAACGCACCCGAAGAATTACAAATGGGCGAAGAAATTGAAAGTTCGATATAGCGAAGACCTATATATCCCAAAACCATTGCAAATATATAAAGTCCTGCAACGGGCAAGTAATATATGAAGTCCATTGGTTTAAAATCGGTATAAAGCAAACTTGCTACAAATTTCGGAACCACATCGGGTCCACCAATATTATCGATTATCGCACCGCCTATAAGGGTAATAAAGAAATGGATACCCATTATAAAGCCAACGGCGAAAACCACTTTCCAATGACTGTTTTTATCACGCTCTCTTGTTCCCATTTTAGAAAACAGATCAGAGCCGCTCCAACAAAGAAGCGCTAAAATTGAAAAAATGTAATACATATATAATCTCCTTTTTAATTCATTATTCCTAATCACGAATTAAAAATGGAGGGGGTCTGCGTCTGAACACCCTACAGGGCGCTAGTTTTTTAAGTCTTTTTGTCATATATTATTCCGCTAATCTTCTTGCAAAATCGGAAAGTTCTTCATCTGAAAAGAACTCAATTGTGATTTTGCCCTTACCTTCGCCCGTAGAGGTTATACTAACCTTACGGTGAAGCTCGTTTTTGAGCGATAATTCCACTTCGCTGTAGAATGTGTTTTTCTTATTTCGGGCGGAAGGTGTCGCTTTTCCTTTTTTAAGTTTTGACGCCAACTTCTCAAGTTCTCTAACCGATGCGCCGTTTGTTGCCATTTCGAGCATTTGTTTGCGAAGTTCCATATCCTCCACAGACAAAAGCGCTCTTGCATGACCGGCTGAAATCGAACCCATACGCAACGCTTGTAATTCTTCTTCGGTAAGATTTAAAAGGCGAAGCGCATTTGTAACCGCAGTACGAGATTTGCCCATTCGCTTTGCAACCTGCTCCTGTGTAAGACCAAAGCTATCAATAAGCGAACGGTAGCCAAGCGCCTCTTCAACCGCATTCAAATCTTCACGCTGAAGATTCTCTATAAGCGCCAATTCCATAAGCTCCTGCGGTTCGGCATCCTTAATTATAACAGGAACTTCATAAATCCCTGCCATACGGCAAGCACGCCAGCGTCTTTCACCCGCAATTATACTATATCTTCCGTTTGTTTCAGGCTTAACCACAATAGGTTGTATCAAACCGTGTTCCGCAATACTTTCAGCGAGTTCCGAAATCGCATCTTCATCGAAATCTTTACGGGGTTGGTTGCGGTTAGGTTCAATATCATTAAGATTTACAGTTATAACGCCGCCCTCATCAGTGGCGTTTTCATTAAATAAAGCATCCAAGCCTCTGCCAAGACCGCCTTTTTTTACTGCCATATTAAACCCTCCTGTTTTTCTTTAAAAATTCTTTTGCAAGTGCATTGTAAGCATCACTGCCCTTTGAACGCTTATCGTAGTACTGTATCGGCATACCGTAGCTCGGCGCTTCGGAAAGTCTTACCGCACGTGGTATTACCGATTTATAAAGCTTGTCCGCAAAATACTTTTTAATCTCGCCCACAACCTGACCTGTGAGATTGAGTCTTCCGTCAAACATAGTGAGCACTATTCCCTCAAGCTCAAGGGTTGGATTATAAAGCCTTTTTACCTGACGGACGGTCGCCATGAGCTGTGAAAGACCTTCAAGCGCATAATACTCGCACTGTATCGGCACAAGCACAGTGTCACTTGCATTGAGAGCGTTGATTGTGATAAGCCCCAAAGACGGCGGACAATCTATGAATATGTAATCGTATTTTTCTCTGACCACCGAAAGCGCCATTTTAAGCTGTGCTTCACGGCGTTCAATTTCTATCAAATCGACTTCCGCTGCCGCCAAATCTATCGAGGCGGGTATTATATCAACATTTCTGAAGCCACTTTTAATTATTGCGTCTTCGGTTTTGCCTTTACCGACAAGCAACTCGTAAGACGAAACACGAACTTCTTTTTTATTTATACCGTATCCACTTGTAGTATTCCCTTGTGGGTCGGCATCAACAAGCAGTACTTTTTTACCTGCTATTCCTATGGCGGCGGAAAGGTTTGCCGATGTTGTGGTCTTTCCGACTCCGCCCTTTTGATTAACAATGGATATGATTTTCCCCATCATATATCTCCTTTTGTTTCACGTGAAACATATATTGCTTTATTATTATAACAAATTGGAAAGTCGTTGTAAATAAAAAAATAGCCGAAAGCGAACTTTCGACTAAGTTTTATCGTCAGGTCTTACAAGCAAGGCTGCAATAAAGCCGAACAACACCGATGCGGTGATGCCTGCGGCAGTGGCTTCGAGTCCGCCCATGAGCGCACCCAAAAGTCCGTGCTCGGTAACGGCGGCTTTTACACCTTTAGCAAGACTGTATCCAAATCCCGTAAGAGGAACTGTGGCTCCCGCACCCGCAAACTCAACCAGTGGTTCGTAAACGCCTATTGCAGTCAACAACACCCCTAAAACCACAAAAGAAACCAAAATTCTTGCGGGGGTGAGTTTTGTGCAATCTATAAGCAACTGCCCCACAACACATATTGCTCCGCCAACAGCAAATGCCTTTAAACAATCCAAAAATAAAATCATAAGCTACACTCCTGTTTCACGTGAAACATTTTTAGTATTTTGTGTAGCTTATGACAATTTATTCAATATTAAAACATTTGTAAACTTCTTTTTTTACTGTTTCGTAATCAAGGTGACGTACACGAATATTATCGGCTCGTTCACTTCTGACCAAAATTCGCACCCTACAGGTCTTGTACCATAAATCAGGCAAAAATCGAACTATTTTAATTTCGCCAACGTTTTCTTTTGGGCAATACATCTCGTATGTGCGGAATCCTCGGTTGCTGCGAGCAAAAATGTTGTCACCGAAGGATATCTTTGATTTATGGTATTGAAAAAGCCCCATATAAGCATAGCCGATTATCATTGCGCAAAAAATGAAGGTTAAAAACAGAATAAATCGTGTTAAATCTCCGAAAGATATAACAAACTGTATTGAAATTGCTATAACCAATAAAAAATATATTGCGGGCAAAAACAAATAACGGCTTTGGGTTAAATAATTTCTTGCGGGGCGTATGCCTTTTTCCGTTGATACAAAAAACGGGAAATACTGCCTTAATTTTTCTTTTATTTCTCTGTTTGCGCCTAAAGGTATAACCACCTCTGATTCACTTTTAGCGTCACCATAACCGCCAACGCTCACCTTTAAAGCATAACGGCGGAGCAATCTCATAAAGAGGGTTTGCTCTACTTTTATGTTATTAATGGCATTTTTTCTAAACGAAGTCCTCGTTCTTACAATAAGCCCCGAACGGACTTCGAGTTTATTTTCTTCCAAATAAAGCCTGAAATTTATATATTTCAAAAAGGAATACAAAAACGAAACAAAATATGCAAACAAAAATATGAGCGAGACCGTATTTACTATCGGCGGAAAATAGGTTTCAATCTTGCTCCCGATATTATTTATTTCATTTAACAGCATATCGCTAAGACCGATACCCAACAGATTACCCGCACGGTTTATAAGCGGAACCGCCACCAACATCCCCGTAAACGCAGAAGATGTCGTCGCCGCAAGTATTGCAACCTTAAGCGCCGAATATTTTACTGCTTTGGGTTCGCCCCCTCCATAAAGTAGTTTTGATACCTCTCTGCTATTTTTAATACTCAACTTAAACTCAAAATCAGTTCGGTTGTGATTTCCCGCTTCGGTATTTATTTTATAAGTCACCGCACGAAACAGAAAATCAATGGGATTTTGAGTAGTCTGCACAGAAGATAATTTGCCGATATCAATTTTCGCAGTTCTTCTGAAGAAAAATCCGTATTTAATCGTAATCACTCGGTCACGCTCGTTACAAACAAGCTTATAAGACCGCCAACGTAATACTGCTATAGCTAAAATAACGCAGATAACGAATATAAAAAGCCCTGCAACGCCTTCTAAGTTACGCTCGGTAAAATATTGCACAACGCCTTTTATTACAGGCAAAAACAAAACCAATAATGCCGGTTTTAAAAATTCGAATATCATTAGCGGATGCGCTCTAAATATCTTCTTCATAATCTACCTCGCCAGTAAGCGAATCAATGATATATTTCGCATCCTCATTTTTAATTTCGGGAATAATAACTCGACTGCGAGCCGCCTTCAGCGACACCGCGGTAACCGAAAACAAACTTGCTAAAGGTGTGGAAAAGCTTTGGGCGTAAATAAGCCTTGTATAAGGCATAATATGGCTGAATTTTATAAATACACCGTAGTTTATAATAATCGCTTCGTTTTTAAAAAGGATTTCATAACCTTTGAAAAACACAGGCAGATATATCGCCACCATAAAAATACCAACGGCGCCTAAAATAACCGACACCGTTTCCAAAAAGGGCATAATTTGGCTATAACGCAGACAGAGCCAAATCAGTATTGCAGTTAACATAACAACACGAATTTGCCAAAGAAGCATTGTCTTTTTAGGCAATTTTGCGCATTCCATATTATTCCCCCTTTACTTTATCCCAATACTCTTTACAGAGCCTTTCGGTTTTATTGTCGCCAAAGGTGTAATACCTTTTATTTTTAATATTATCAGGAAGATACTGTTGGTTTACATAATGCATAGGATATGAGTGTGGATATAAATAGTGCTGACCCTTTACCTCGGCATCTTCCCCGTCAAAATGCTTGTTTTGCAGATGCCTTGGTATATCTCCGCCTATTCCTTTTTCGATATCAGCCATTGCGGCATTTATCGCATCGTGAGCGGAGTTTGATTTTGGCGCAGTTGCCACAAGAATTACAGCATTTGCAAGGGGTAATCTCGCTTCAGGAAGTCCCACCATAAGCGCAGTGTCAACCGCCGCCTTTACAATGGGAATTATTTGCGGATATGCAAGTCCGACATCCTCGTTTGCGCAAACAAGAAGTCGTCTGCAAGCGCTCGGCAAATCACCCGCCGCTAAAAGCCTTCCGAGATAGTAAATTGCAGCATCAGGGTCAGAACCTCGCATCGATTTTTGGTAAGCTGAAATAATATCATAATGTTGGTCACCGTCGCGGTCATACCGCACCGCGTTTGAACCCAAAATTTGCTCAACCGTCTGGTCGCTGACCTTAATACTATCTCCCGTATCGGCGGTGACAATACATAATTCCAACATATTAAGTGAACGGCGGACATCTCCGTTTGAGGCGGATGCAATTTTTTTAACCGAAACTTCGGAAATCTCGACTGTTCTTCCCTTTTCTTCGCCTATTTGCGTTATTCCCCGTTTTATAACTCCAATTATATCTTCTTTGGCAAGGGGTTTAAACTCGAAAACTGTCGAGCGGCTTAAAATTGCGTTGTAAACATAAAAATACGGGTTCTCGGTGGTGGATGCTATGAGGGTTATATCCCCATTTTCTATATAAGATAGCAAAATTTGCTGTTGCTTTTTATTGAAATACTGAATTTCATCAAGATACAAAAGAATTCCGTTAGCGGTACCGATTGTGCCGATTTGATTTACAATATCCTTTATATCGGCAGTCCCCGCCGTTGTGGCATTAAGATGACAAAGCTTTTTACCGCAAGAGGATGCGATAATATTGGCAACAGTGGTCTTGCCCACGCCCGAAGGACCGTAGAAAATAAGATTCGGTATATTTCCGGAATCGATAATTTTACGCAGAATTTTGCCCTGGCTTAAAAGATGCTGCTGCCCTGCAACATCCTCAATTTTTTTGGGTCTAAGCGCATCAGCCAACGGAGAATTCATTTTTTCACATCCTTTATAACTCTATTATATAACTTTTTCTCTTTTCTTGCAATAGTGATTAAATTTTTTCATACAATTTAGTAAGTTTACTAAAGGAATGAATAATTTGAAAAAGACTCTTTTTATTAAAAACGCTTTAATTTTAACGGCATCTTCACTAGTTCTTCGGTTTTTAGGCATTATTTTTAAGGTATGGCTGGCGCAAAAAATCGGCAGTGAGGGTATGGGACTTTATCAACTGGTTTTTTCAGTTTATGTGTTAGCTTCAACCTTTGCTATGAGCGGTACTTCTACAGCTGTCACCCGCCTTGTTTCAGAAGAATTGGCGCTTGGAAGCAAAAAAGGAACTCTTAAAATTTTAAGAAGAGCTATAGAAATCACCCTTATAATCGCTTTTTTATCGGTAATAATACTCTTTTTCGGTGCTGAATTCATAGGAAACACCATTTTGGGGGACCAAAGAACAATATCGGCACTCAAAATTTTGCCATTGTCTCTTCCCTTTATCGGTGTAACCTCTTGCCTTCGGGGATATTTTATAGCCCGTCGCCGAGCAACCCCAAATGCGTTGTCGCAAATTTTCGAACAAGCGGTAAGAATTGTAATTATTTTTGTTTTGATAACCAAATTCGGCAAAAACGGACTAACCGAGAGTTGCTTTGCGGTAATTTTAGGTGATGCGTCGGCGGAAATTCTCTCTTGCATTTGCCTTTATCTTCAGTATTTGTGCGATAAAAAGAATTTAAACCGCCTTTCTGGTAGAACCCACCCAAATTTCCCAATAGTAAAACAAATTTTACATATTTCTCTGCCCATAACTTCGGGCAGATACTTAAATTCAGGGCTTCGTACCGCCGAAAATATTTTAGTGCCAAAAAATCTTGCTAAATTCCCCCAAAATTCCGAAAGCGCCTTATCGCAATTCGGCGCCATAAAGGGAATGGCTTTGCCTCTTTTGTTCTTCCCGTCCGCTATTTTAAATGCAGTTTCAACCCTTTTAATACCCGAAATATCCGAGGCGGTAGCTCTTAAGAAAAATTATATTGTAAAAAGCGCATGTGAGCGAATTTTCAAAATCACCTCGCTTGTCGGTCTGCTCTTTGGCGCAATTTTCTTTGTAGCAGGGGGCGAAATCGGATTTCTTATATATAAAGACCAAGATGTCGGCTTTTTGCTCAAAGCGCTATCACCGATTGTACCGCTTATGTATCTCGATAGCATTTGCGACGGAATACTTAAAGGACTTGACCAGCAAACCTTTACTTTTCGCACCGCCATTTCCGATTCGGCAATACGGATTGTGCTGATTTTGTTACTGCTTCCAAAAACAGGGCTTATCGGTTTTATAATTGTAATGTATTTTTCAAATTTCTTGACCTGCTTTTTAAATGTAGGAAGGCTTTTAAAAATCAGCGATGTGAAAATAAACTATATAAAAAATGTGATATTGCCCTGCGTCATCGCCTTAACTGTTACACTTTTTTACCGATTTTTGCTTTTGCAAATAAAAGGTATCTCTATGCTTTGCTACACACTGCTTTTTTGCATAATTTCATGCTCCGGCTTCGTGGCCTTGATTTTCACGCTTAAAATAGTGAAAAAAGAAGAATTTTTGCGCTAAAACACCTATAATTTGGCTTAATAAAGCCTAAAAACACCATATTTTGTGTTTTAGACGATTGGCGTATTCCTTATAGTACACCTATTCATAAGAAATATTTTCTATTGGCTGAAAAGCAGAGAAAAAACAACAAAAAGAACACAAAACGGACAGTAGTTTATACTGTCCGCTTTGTCGTGTCGCAACAAACCGAGGATTTCCTCTATATGTACATTATAGTCAAAATACGGGCAATTGTCAATATAAATATATTATCTTATATTTATATTGTTAGGAGTGATTTAATGATTGTATTTGATAAACTTTGGTTAACATTAAAAAATAAAGACATTTCACAATATAAGTTAATTAAAGAATATGGTATAAGCACTGGTCAGCTTGACCGCCTTAGAAAAAATGCAAATGTCAACACCTATACGCTAAATCAACTTTGTAAAATTCTTAATTGCAAATTATCTGATATCGCAGAATTTATACCCGAAAAAAAGTGACCGAAAAACCGGTCACTTTTTTCATCTCAATTCCTTAAAAAATTCTTTCAAGACTTGTTGGCATTCGTCTTCGCAAATTCCGGCATAGACTTCCACTTTATGTCCGAGCGGATAATCACACAAATTTATAACACTATCCATACAACCCGCAGTTTTATCGAATGCTCCGAAAACCACAGTCTTAATTCTTGAATTGATAATAGCACCCGTACACATAGGGCAGGGCTCCAACGTTACATACATTTCGCATTCATCAAGCCGCCAACTGCCAAGTTTCTTACAAGCAGAATTTATGGCTTCAATTTCTGCATGAGAAAGCGCATTTTGTTTTTGCTCACGCTTGTTGTGACTTTTTGCAATAACTTCTCCGTCTTTCACAATAACCGCACCAACGGGAACTTCGCCCTCGCTTGCGGCAATTCTTGCTTCTTCCAAAGCCAATTCCATAAATTTTCTATCCATTTTACTCCTTTTAAAAAAGACGGTTTTACACCGTCTTTTTAAGTTTACATAATATTTTAAAATTTAAAGAATGCTAATGATTCTATAAAACATATCACAATAAAAATTATTATTGTCGGACTTGCAAAAAACCACTTATAAAGCGTTTTGTTTGCGGAATGATTTTCCGCCTTTTTAAGCTTATATACATCTTCTTTGTCTTTTAAGCGGTACACCGCAAATATACCTACAAGAAGACAAAGCACAAGATATATTGAATAAATAACATTTTGACTCGGTACGCTTAAGTCCATAAAAAGATAGTCTAAAACCACCGAAATAAAGTTATTAAAGAAATGAACTGCCACCGCAATCCAGATTGTATCGGTTTTAACCGCAATAAAGCCGAGCACC
>JAFYLF010000098.1 GCA_017537195.1 Clostridia bacterium | reverse complement strand
GAATTTTGCCGACGGCACCGCTTATGGCGGGGAAAATTTCTTCCACGCAGGACTTCTTCGAGAGGATTGTAGCATTAAACCGGCTTATCAAGTAATCGATAGACTAATCAATAAAGAGTGGAATACGAGTTTTGAAACCACAGCGGACGAAACCTTACGATTTAGTGGCTTTTACGGGAATTATGAAATAGAGGCAGAATATCAAGGGCAAAAAATCAAAAAATCTCTCCGTTTACACAAAGACAACACGGGCTATGACAATACCATTTGCGATTTTAGAGCCAAAACAATCCTTTTTGACTAAACAAATTTACGTAAAAACGTAGTTTTGCGTATAATCAACGCAGTGTTGTATATCAGCATTGTAAAAATATACAACCTACGGTTGATTATATATGCCTACGGCAATAATATGTACGTTAAATCGTGATGATATGCCATCGCGTTTAAAACAGATAAAAAAGACTTGTAAAAACAAGTCTTTTTTTGCGTTAGTACAACATTTTTGATTATGCGATTTTTTGCGTAAGACTGCGGCTCCGTTGAGGAGGCGAAAAGGTGTAGATTTTTGACCTCCCCTTACCCTACATTTTTCCACACTTTTTTAGAAAAGTTTACAAAAGTGCGGATTTTTTGTTTTTTGCGAGATTTTATATTTTATCAGTTTTGCAACTGTTATTTTCTATATCAAAACAATCAAATATACGCACCAACCGTCCAAACGGACTCTTAAACACTACGACACTATATTGGAGGCGTATAGAGTTATATTTTTTATTGTTTATTATTAGGACACTTGGACGCTTTGGACACTACCATTTTATATCCCGCAGCCGGTTCGTATTGTTGACGTTTAATATAAATTGATCCAGCTGTGCAGAATCCACGTATTGTCACTATATTCAAAAATAGCGACAGCGCAATTTTTACACAGCATTTTATTGCGCGGGACGTCTATATTGAGAACCATATTGACCGCTTTTCTCAAAACTCCCGCATGAGAAAATACGGCAATATTTTCACAATCTTCACCCTCAAGTGTGTTCATAAACGCTCTCACTCTATTTTCAAACTCCTCTTGGCTCTCTCCGCCAAAAATCCGATAATCCCCCTTTCTTACATATTCCTTATCGCTATTCTTGACCGAATTTAGCGGTTTTCCCGCAATATTTCCGATATTGACCTCTCGGAGTGCGAAAACCGTCTCATATTCGCACGTCGGCAGTGCAATTTCGGCAGTAACTTTCGCCCTTGAAAGATCACTTACATATATCTTATCAAAGTTTATTTTTGAAAGCATTTTTCCGACCTGCACCGCTTCCTCTCTCCCTTTTTCGGTGAGCGAGACGTCAAGCCAGCCCGCCCAAAGACCGTTTCTGTTCATTTCGCTTTCTCCGTGGCGAACCATAAAGACCTTCATGAGCGTTTCTCCTTGGCATACCCCTTGTAACAATGCACGATATTGATGTCCTCGGGCATATCAAGGCCGTGAGAACCACAGCTACCGTCGATCTCGT
>JAFYLF010000097.1 GCA_017537195.1 Clostridia bacterium | reverse complement strand
GCCCAAATTGTGCTGTCATCACAATTTGGGCAGTCTGTTTTTTTGAGCGTTTTTTGTTATAATGGTTATAGTGTGATTTGATTTGCGCCGAATTCTTTTGCACTGTCGCAAAGTGATCTGTGACAGGTGAACATTATAATTTGTCCGTTTTTGGAATAATCACTTAAAAACTTGAGAGCGGTTTTTGTGCGGTTATCGTCATACTGCGCTAAAGCGTCGTCAAGAATAATTGGCAAATTTTCATTTTCCTGTGTTATAAGGCTTGAAAGAGCCAAACGAAGACTTAAATATGCTTGGTCAACAGTGCCTGAAGATAAATAATCAAGCTCACGGCCACCGAAAACATCGCTTTTTTCAACCGTTATATCAAAGGATTTTGAAATAGATATATTCGAGTATCTGTTATCGGTTAAACCTTTAAAGATTTCACTTGCATTTTGTTCTAAAACCGAGCCGTAGCTTTGGCGGACCTCTGAATAAGAATCAGCCAAAACCGAAAGGGCGATGTCCAAGCAGTCGCAGTATTCTTTCTGCGCATCGGTTTTTTGTTTGAGGTCGTCAAGGTCTTTTTTAATGGTTTCGGGGTTTTTAGCATTGGCTGATAGTGATTTAATTTCAGCCAAAATGGTTGCTAAAATTTCTCTCTTTGTTGTGATTTCACCGGTGAGTTCTTCCATATCAGATTTCAATTTTTCAAAATTGGTTTCGGTATCAACCGACATATTATCGAGTTTTGCTCTTGCTTCATCGTATGAAATATTACCTATATCCTTTAAAATATAGTTGATATTCTGCTTTAGGGATTTTTGTGATTCGGCATTTTGTTTTAGTTCCACCAAAGCGAGTTTTATTTCTTCTGTGCTGTGGGTCTCTTTAAGCGAAGAGAAAAGGGAAAACAGCGTGTTTTCTTCTGTGGCTGTTTCTTGGTGTAGAATAGCTATTTCTTCATTGTTTTGAGCGAGTTTTTGTTTTTGGTTTTCAATCATCGCCGAGTTGGTATTAAGCGCTGTATTTATGGCGGTGAAATTCGCTTTTTCTGAAGCAAGTAACGAAATCAGCTGGTTTTCCTTTAATTTAAGGTCGACTATTTTTGCTTCGGCTTGTACGTTTTTTTGTTTGGCTTTAGCGGTGGTGATAAGTGCTATACATATAAATATAAGAGCTAAACCCAAACCTACAAACGCCAAAGTTTTTGAAAGTGGGAGAGCAAAAGCAATAGCGCACGATATTGCAAATATTCCCGATAAGATATACCATAAAATATTTATTTTTGCTTTTGGTGCGGATGATAGAACTTCAAGATTTTTCTCTATTTTGTTGATTTCTTCTTCAATGCTTTGCACCTTGCCCAGAAGTTCTTCTAATTTTTCGGGTGAAGCATCGGGGGAAGGGTTCAAAGCAAGTTTCAAATTACTTTCTAAAAGCTTGTTTTCGCTTTGCTTTGTTTCGATTTTTGCTTTATAAGTATCAATTTTAGAAAGACAAAATTCAACCTTTTTTACAAACATTTCATCGGCTAACTTGCCGTCGCTTAAGGTTAAAGACTGATTTAATGTATCAAGTCTACTTTTGAGATTTAAAAGTTCTTTTAATTTTTCGGCATTTCTGACATCGTTTTCAGCCTCAACTTTTATCTTTACAGCAGATAATTTTTCTTGCAGCGCAGTGATTTCTTCCGCCATAAGCTTTGCCTTTTGCTTGGCGGAGTTTATGGTTTGTTCGGTATTGGTAGAATCTTCAAGTTGCGCTTCAAGTTCTTTTAAATCTTTTAAATTTTTATCATAAATACCGCTTCGCCCGCTCTTTGACATAAGCTCATACTTTGCGGTTTCAAGACGCTTATATACAGCGTCATAAGAAATGGTTTCGTCACCGGCTGAAGCAATATTAGAAAGCTTTCCGTTGAGTTCACCGCTCGCTAAATTATTACTTTCGGGGAAGCCGAACTGTCCGATGAAAATACTGCGTTCAAAAGCGGCGGATGAAAGCCCAAAAAGTGTCACACC
Organism: Clostridia bacterium; assembly: GCA_017537195.1. Lineage (GTDB taxonomy): Bacteria > Bacillota > Clostridia > Oscillospirales > Acutalibacteraceae > UBA737. The sequence continues at coordinate 3,714 of JAFYLF010000097.1, read as the reverse complement.
TATATCTGCTGACACAGACTCTCGTGTACCAAGTCCTATTTCGATAAGGGTGACCTTGTCGGTCGAGTTGGAGCTTCCGAAAATACGCTCAAGTCGGTATAGACGGCCGTCATTTTCAAAATAAATACTGCCTGCCATAATGCTGTTGTCCCAAGGGGTGTACTTTTTGCGAAGATTTTTAGAAAGCTGTGCTGAAGAACGCTCGGTGCCGTAGAACATCATTTTAATAAAGTTCATAACGGTGGTTTTGCCGTGCTCGTTTTCGCCGTAAATTACGTTAAATGAATCTTCTAAATTTATGTCAAGGTTTTTGAGTCCGCCAAAGGCTCCTATATGTAAGGCTTTAATCTTCATTGTATTTCACCTCACGGCTAAAGGCTTTAAGTCCCAATTTTAAGGCTTTTTTGATTTGTAGGGGATTGTCGGTATTTTTCATTTTTGAAAGCATATTTTTGACAAACACACCTTTAAGTGTGGGCTCTTTTGCAAGCGTGTCTAAATCAATTTTATATTCGGTAGAGTCTTTTACCTTTGCAAAGTATAGGCGTTCTTTCAGTCTTGTTGTAATTTCCGAAAGATTTAAATCAAAATCTTCGTCTATTTCACCGATAAGCTCTATTTTGTAAAGATTATCGGCAAAATTTTCGTATTTTTGCTGTAGAACAGTGAGTGTGTGAGTTGTTATATCCGAAATACCAGTAACATCAATTGTTTCGTGAATGTGTTGGCGTTTTGAAACGGGTATAAACTCTAAATTAGCTTTTCCTTTTTCTATTTGACCTATGTAGATACCTTTTTGGTCAAGTTCGTCAAAGCCCTGACCTTCAGGACAACCGCAGTAGGCAAAGTAAGTATTCTCAATTTTGCCTACGGGGGTGTGTTTATGAACATGCCCAAGGGCTATATAGTCCATACCGCTTTTTTTGATAAATCGGGGAGTAATTGCATTGTAATCTGAATTAAGATCGCCTTTGAGTTCCCCATGCTGTACCATAATATTTATATAATCGTCTTTTGGCACTTCTAATGTGAATTCTTCTTGCCCTTGCAAATGAGCTGAAGTGAACGACCTGCCGTAAACACGAACCATTATATCTTCAAAGGTGAAGCAAGTATCCTTTTCCGGAAAAACATAAAGGTTTTCGGGCAAGGAATTATTTAAGAAAGGCGATTCCGAATTTAGCGGGTCGTGGTTACCTGCGCAATAAACTACCTTGATTTGAGGCACAGCAGCTATTTTTTTAAAAACGGCGTTTATAAAGGTATCTTGGGGCTTTTCACTGTCAAAAAGGTCACCCGCAATAGCTATAATATCTACGTCGTTTTGTGTGGCTAAATCAATTATATTTTCAAATGTTAAAAGGGTTTCAAATCGGCGGCTGTCGGCATTGGCGCCCAAAAAGGCATCTGCTGCGCCGATGTGAATATCCGCTGTGTGCAGAATTTTAACACTGTTCATTAAAACACGTCCTTGATATTATCTTCATATAAAATATAATATCATAAGAGCTTGTATTTTTCAATTAAAAATAATGTCATTTAAAATTGACTTTAGCGCTTTTATGTGTTAAAATGTTTGTGAACAATCCGAAAGAGGTGTCATAATGGAAAAAAACAATTTTAATGACCTGTTTTTTGACGCAATCCTCACCCTTAGAACAAGGGAAGAACTTTATAAATTTTTCAGCGATGCTTGTACCCCTAAGGAAATATCCGCAATAGCACAACGTTTTGCAGTAGCAAAAATGCTTAACGAAAAGCAAATTTATAACGATATTGTAAAGGCTACAGGCGCTTCTACTGCTACTATCAGCCGTGTTAACCGCTCTATAAACGAGGGGTTTGAACTGGTGTTTAAGAGGCTTAAATAGTATGTACAGTAATTTTGCGGCGGTTTATGACAGCCTTATGTATGATGTCGATTACAAAAAACGCACAGCATATCTTTTAAAGCTATTTAAAAAATATAGCAAAAAACCCACCTTGTTGTTGGATGTCGCTTGCGGTACGGGTGGTTTTTCAAACGAGTTTGCGAAACAGGGGATAGAGGTTATCGGCGCCGATATGTCACAAGAGATGTTATCAGTTGCACGTGAAAAATCGGTACAGCAGGGGCATGATATTCTCTACCTTTGCCAAAAGGCAGAAGAACTCGATTTGTACGGCACAGTTGACGGTGCGGTTTGCTGCCTTGATAGCCTTAATCATATAACCGATTATAAGAATTTTTGCGAGGCGGTTGAAAAGGTTGCGCTTTTTTTGGAAAAAGATAGTTTGTTTATTTTTGACCTTAACACCGAATATAAGCATAAAGAGATTTTGGGCAATAATGTTTTTGTTATCGAAACGCAAGATGTTTATTGTGTGTGGGCAAATAAGTTTTGCGAAAAAGATTTGTCTGTTGATATAAGCCTTGATTTTTTTGTAGAAAACGATGGTCTTTATGAACGCTTTAGCGAAGATTTTCGTGAACGGGCATATACTATTGACGAAATAAAAACCGCTTGTGAAAATGCGGGGCTTGAAATTCTTAAAATTTTTGATGATATGACCGAAAACGAGCTTGAAAACACAAGCGAGCGTGCGGTCTTTGTTACAAGAAAGGTAAAATAATGGGAAAACTTATTAGATGTATTACAAGTGAAGGCGCTGTTATGGTGTCGGCGGTTGACAGTACTGACATTGTCGCTTTCGCTGAGCAAATACATGGCACTTCGGCTGTTATAACTGCGGCACTCGGCAGAATGCTTACCGCTGTTTCAATGATGGGTAATATGCTAAAAGGTAAGGATAATTCAATATCCTTGAAAATTGATGGTGGCGGACCTGCGGGTGCTATTACTGTATCGGCAGATTCTACGGGTAATGTGCGCGGATATGCGCAAAATAATATTGTGGAAATTCCCTTAAAGCCAAATGGTAAGCTCGATGTTTCGGGAGCGGTTGGTACTAACGGTAACCTTTTTGTTGTTAAAGACCTTGGTATGAAAGAACCTTATAATGGCTTTGTGCCGATTGTTTCGGGCGAAATTGCCGAGGATATCACTTCATATTATGCGACAAGCGAACAAATCCCGACGGTTTGCGCCTTGGGTGTGCTTGTAAATCCTGATTTAACAGTTAAAAAAGCCGGCGGATATATTCTTCAGCTTTTGCCATTTACCGAAGACGAGATTATCACTAAAATTGAAAATAATCTCGCTCGTGTAAAACCTGTAACTAAGCTTCTTGATGAGGGAATGGATATCGAGGATATAGTTCGTGATGTTCTTGAAGGCTTTCAGGTGGAAGTAATATATGAGCAAGAAGTTGAATATAAATGTAAATGTTCGAGGGAAAAAATCGAAACCACATTGCAGGGGCTTGGAAGAAAAGAACTTGAAGGAATGTTAAAGGATTTACCCCAAGTTGATGTTAAATGTCACTTCTGTAATACCGATTACAGCTTTTCAAAAAACGATATTGAAAAAATTTTGAAAAAATTATAAAAAAATTATAAAAAAATTAAAAATTTTGCTTGACAAAGTCAATGTATTATGATAATATATTGCTTGTCGCCGGTGAGTTGCCATTGGCAAGCCAGCGCGGTCATCGTGGGAGCATAGCTCAGCTGGGAGAGCATCTGCCTTACAAGCAGAGGGTCACAGGTTCGAGCCCTGTTGTTCCCACCATGTGGCCTGGTAGTTCAGTTGGTTAGAACGCTAGCCTGTCACG
>JAFYLF010000096.1 GCA_017537195.1 Clostridia bacterium | reverse complement strand
TACAACAATTATAATTACTGGGGATCATCCTACTATGGATGCCGGCTATATTCAAAGGAATATACCTGAAGAATACGACCGCAAGGTATATAACTGCTTTATAAATTCTTTGGCAAATACTGAAAATATTAAAAACCGTGATTTTTGCTCATTAGATATGTTTCCGACAATTCTTGCATCAATTGGTTGTGAGATTGAAGGCGACCGTTTAGGTTTGGGTACTAATTTGTTCTCTTCAACTCCCACTTTGTGTGAATCTATGGGGTATGATAAGTTTGACGAAGAATTAGATAAAAAATCCGATTATTATGATAGTGTATTTATGGGTCTTGATTTTTAAATAAAATGTTTGACTGTTAGTACCGTATCTTTTGGATTACAAAAGTGCGGTACTTTCTATTGACATTTAGTTTAAATATAGCTATAATTTTATACTATAATAAAGGAGAAGAATATAATGGGTTTAACTATTGCACAAAAAATTATAAAAGCACATATGTTAAGTGGCGATTTGACTGTCGGCAGTGAGGTTGCTTTAAAGATTGACCAAACACTTACACAAGACGCTACGGGCACAATGGCTTATCTTGAATTTGAAACTATGGGTTTAAAGCGTGTTAAAACCGAACGCAGTGTTGCTTATATAGACCATAACACTTTGCAATCGGGATTTGAAAATGCAGATGACCATAGATACATTCAGTCGGTTTGTAAAAAACACGGCATTTATTTTTCACGTCCAGGTAACGGTATTTGCCATCAGGTTCACCTTGAACGCTTTGGCAAACCCGGCAAAACACTTATAGGTTCTGACAGCCACACCCCCACAGGCGGCGGTATCGGTATGCTCGCAATGGGTGCAGGCGGTCTTGATGTTGCGGTAGCAATGGGTGGCGGCGCTTATTACATAACAATGCCAAAAATGTATAAGGTAAACCTTATCGGTAAACTCAACCCATTTGTAACCGCAAAGGATATTAGTCTTGAAATTTTGCGTATTTTGTCGGTTAAAGGCGGTGTTGGCGCTATTATTGAATGGGGCGGCGAAGGTGTTAAATATCTTTCAGTTCCTGAACGTGCAACCATTACTAATATGGGCACAGAGCTTGGCGCTACAACCTCAATTTTCCCATCTGATGAAATCACTAAAGAATTTTTAAAAGCGCAGGGCAGAGAAGAGGATTACATTCCAATTTCAAGCGATGCTGATGCCGAATACGACAAGATAATTGATATCGATTTAAGCGAATTAAAGCCGTTAATTGCTTGTCCGCATAGCCCTGATAATATAGTAACAGTTGAGTCTTTAAAAGGCACAAAAGTTGACCAAGTTTGCATTGGTTCTTGCACCAACTCATCACTTTTCGATATGTTAAAGGTTGCGGCTCTATTAAAGGGTAAGACTATCGACCCGTCGGTTAGCCTTTCAATTTCACCAGGTTCAAAGCAAGTTCTTTCAATGCTTGCTGATTGCGGCGCATTAAGTGATATTTTGGCTTCAGGTGCTCGTGTACTCGAATGCGCTTGCGGTCCTTGTATCGGTATGGGCTTTTCTCCGAATTCTGCAGGTGTTTCTTTACGTACATTTAACCGCAATTTTATAGGCCGTAGCGGTACTGCTGATGCAAGTGTTTATCTCGTTTCACCTGAAACTGCAGTGGCTGCTGCTATAACTGGTGAGATCACCGATCCACGCTTACTCGGTGACGAGCCTATTGTTAAAATGCCGGAAACCTTTAAAATTGATGACAGCGCAGTTATAGAACCTGCAACCGAAGAAGAAGCCGAAAATCTCGAAATTTTACGTGGCCCTAATATTAAACCTTTCCCGAAATCTTTACCACAGGAAGACTCACTTTCTGCTGATTTAGTATTAAAAGTGGGAGATAATATCACAACCGACCACATTATGCCTGCAGGCGCTAAAATACTTCCTTACCGCTCAAATATTCCGCATTTGTCACAGTTCTGTTTTGGTGTTTGTGATACCGCATTCCCAGAACGTGCAAAGGCACTTGGCAAATCAATTATTGTTGGTGGCAGTAACTACGGTCAAGGCTCTTCACGTGAACATGCGGCTCTTGTGCCAATGTATTTAGGTGTTCGTGCTGTTATCACAAAGAGCTTTGCACGTATCCATATTGCCAACCTTATAAATGCCGGTATAATGCCTTTAACATTTAAAAATGCCGAAGATTATGATAAATTAAGCCAAGGCGATAAACTTGTATTATTAGATGTTTTCGAAGGTATGAACAAAGGTGAAATCACCCTTAAAAACGAAACTTCGGGTGAAGATTTCACACTTCTTTGTTCCTTTACCGAAAGGCAAAAGGCTATCTTAAAGGCTGGCGGATTACTTGCTTACACAAAGGAAGGTAAATAATGGAAAATTATATAAATGAGGCTGTAGTTCAGTTCAAAGCGGTTTTAGAAGAGCAAATCGCACGTGAGAAGAGAATGGAAAATGAAAGCGGTGCAACTGACTATTCTTCGCTTGAAAAAATTATTATAGGTATCTGCTACGGTGACGGTATCGGTCCTATTATTTCTAAAGAAAGCAAAAGACTTTTAGAGTACATATTAAAGGATGAAATTAAAAGCGGTAAAGTTGAACTTCGTGTTATTGAAGGTCTGACTATTGAAAACCGTATCGCAAAAGGTAAAGCAATTCCCGATGATGTTTTAGCTGAAATCAAGGCTTGTAATGTAATTCTTAAAGCGCCGACTACCACCCTTAAGGGCGGCACACTTGAAAGCGCACACGTTGCAATGAGAAGAGAACTTGATTTATACGCAAATGTCCGCCCTGTATGTGTTCCTGAACAGAATATTGATTGGACCTTCTACCGTGAAAATACTGAAGGTGAATATGTTCTCGGCAGTCGAGGCATTGAGATACCCGACACACTTTCTATGGATTTCAAGGTTACAACAAATGCGGGTACAAAACGCATTTGCCGCGCGGCATTTGAATTTGCAAAGAAAAACGGCAAGACTAATGTTGCTATTGTTACAAAGGCTAACATTATGAAAAAAACCGACGGTAAGTTCTCTCAAATTGCTCACGAAATTGCAAAAGAATATCCCGAAATTACTGCTGAAGAATGGTATATTGACATTATGACAGCAAACCTTGTGAATGAAAATATCCGTTCAAATTTCCAAGTTTTTGTTATGCCTAATCTTTATGGAGATATCATAACAGACGAGGCTGCACAAATCCAAGGCGGTGTCGGAACTGCGGGTAGCGCCAACATCGGCGATAAATACGCTATGTTTGAACCTATTCACGGCACAGCACCCCGTCTGATTGAGGCAGGTAGGGGAGATTATGCCAACCCTACAAGTATGTTCAAAGCTACCGAAATGATGCTTCGCCATATCGGATTTATAGAAAAAGCAAACAAATTAAACCAAGCACTTAATATTTGCACCGAAACCGAAAGAAAAGTTGTTGTTGATGACAGTGAAAACAGTGCAACCTGTTCGCAATTCGGCGATTATTTAATGGAAACTATAGAAAAAATTTAACCTTTAAAATCCCACATTTATTTGTGGGATTTTTTGCTTATGTAAATAATGTAATTGGTTGACATATCGTTAAAAAAATTATATAATAATATTGTATTTTGTTAATTTATGTCGAAAGGACAGTTTTATGACTTTATCAATAAAACTTAAAAGTTTTTTAATAGCAGTTGTAATGATTATTTGTTCTCTTTCGGTTTCATTTACAACTCCTGTTTCTGCTCAAAAGGTAACAATAGGTTATGTATCAGGCACAAATGTTAATGTTCGTGCCGATGCCTCAACATCTTCCGCTTCGCTCGGCAAGGTTTCGAACTTTACAGTTACTGTTCTTGGCAAAAAACACGATTTATCCCAAAGCAGTAATTACTATTGGTACAATGTTACATATAATTCTTCAGGTAAGACCATTACAGGCTATATAAGGGAAGATTTTGTAAAAATTCAAGAGTACGACCTTGATTCTAATTTTGCTTCTTCACTTACAGCTTTTCCTGCAAGTTATCATAATAGTTTGATTTTACTTCACTCTATGTATCCCGAATGGACCTTTACTGCTGATAAGGTACCAACCACCTTTGCGGCAGCGGTTGAAGGTCAGGATTATAAATTCCGTAAACTTGTTCAATCAACAAACAATTCATGGCGTTCTATGCGTCAAGGCTGTTATGATTGGTCAAGTCAAACCTTTGTTGAAACCGATAGTGGCGGATGGTACGGTGCTTCCAGAGAAGTAATTGCTTATTATATGGACCCTAGAAACTTTTTGGATGCTAATAACATTTTTCAGTACTTACAACAAAGTTACGATAAAAATAGTCAGACAGTTGCAGGTGTTGAACAAATAGTTGACGGAACATTTTTAGATGCTACAACGGGCGGTAAACGCTATGCCGAAATTATTGTTGAAGCCGCCGAACAATCATCTGTTAGTCCTTATGTTTTAGCATCTACTATTATTCAAGAGCAAGGCGTTAACGGTAGTTCCTTGAGCAAAGGCTCAACCTATAACGGTGTTACGGTTTATAACTTTTTTAACTACGGCGCATCAGGCAGTAATGAAGCAGCAGTTATAAATAACGGTCTTAAATATGCTTATGATGCAGGATGGACAACTCCGTCTGCCGCAATAATAGGCGGCGCTAAAAAATATGGTTCGGGTTATATAAGCGCAGGCCAGGACACTTATTTTTATAAAAATTACAATGTTCTTAATCCCTCGAATCTCAATCATCAATATGCGCAAAACGTAGCCGATTCTCTTAATTCTTCCAAGTTTTTAAGAACCGCATATTCAGAACAAAAGAATGTTAAATTGAATTTCAGAATTCCTGTTTATACTTCGATGCCTGATGCAGTATCACCACTTCCCGCAGCCAGCACCAAACTAAATAACTATTATATTGAAAATATATCAGTTAGCGGTTTGACACCGTCATTTTCTCGCTACACTTATGAATATTCTTTATCTATAAGCAATGATACAGCCATACAGGTTAATTTGCCTTCGGGTTCTTCTTTAACAAGTGATGATATATTTGATTTAAAGAAAGGTAACAACACTGTAAAACTTGCAATTAAATCGCAAACCGGTTACCAAAATGTTTATACTATCAACGTTTCTGCCGAGCGTGATTGTCAGCTTATAATAAATGCTACAGGCGGAGGACAGGGTAGTGGTAACAAAGGCGACACCAACGGTGACGGTGAAATTACAAGAAGTGATCTTGCAAACGTAAGACTTCATTTGTTAAAACTTATAACTCTCAAAGATGCTAATCTTCAGGATGCCGACACCAATGGTGACGGGCAAATCACAAGAACCGACCTTGCGAATATACGGCTTCATTTATTAAAACTAATAACACTCAATTAACGGAGCGAATATAATGAAAATTTTAACAAAAATCACAACATTTTTTCTTATTCTTTGTTTGCTGTTTTCAGCATTTACTTTAACTTCCAGCGCAGCTTCGAGCGCCGTTATCTCTTTTAGTTCCAACACTTTAAAGGTTGGCGATAAGGTTACCGTAAATGTTACTGTAAATCCCGGAGTTGCAATGTATGCTGTAGGCTTTTATCTTGAGTATGACAGTTCAGTTCTTAAATATGAAAGCGGAAACGGTGTAGGCAGTGCAGGTGTTTTACAGGTTGAAGAATCACCATCTGGTGAAACAAGCGTTTCTTACAGTTATGAATTTTCAGCAATTGCCAACGGCACAAGCACTATTTCCGTTACCGATTGCGGATATGAAATTTTAGGTGACGGTGGCGCTCAGTCAGTAAGCTTTGGCGGAGCTTCGGCCTCACTTACCGTTAAAGACCCTGTGCTTTCAGGCAATGCCGACCTTAAATCATTAAAGGTAAGCGGTTATTCTTTATCTCCTTCATTTTCGGCTTCAACTACAAGTTACTCACTTGAAGTACCTTTTGAAACACAAAAACTCAGTATTACCGCTGTTCCTGCTGACAGCAACGCAAAGGTTGTTAGTGTTAAAGGAAGTTCCAAACTTTCTGTTGGCAAAAATACTGTAACTATCGTTGTTCAAGCCCAAAATGGAACACAAAAGAGTTATACAATCGCAGTTACTCGCCTTGAGGGTACTGAAACTCCCGAAGAAGAACCGCTCATTACAAATGTTTCCGGTATTGACCACACAGTTTTAACAAAAATTCCCCCAGAAGTTTTGCTAAAAGACTTCACTGTAGAAGTTAAGAATGTAAACGGTTACGATATTGAAACCGCAGTTGATAACGGCGGTAATTTCAGAATTTTTTATTTAAAACCAACTGGCACCGAGGAAATTTATCCCTATTTATACGATGAAACCCTTGATCAGTTTGAAAAACTTAATTACACTGTAATTGGTGAAAATTATTACATATTCTGTGATATTCCTGACGATGTTGCTTTACCACAAAATTTGTATGAATCCAAATTAGAAATTTTTGCTAATAAAGTCGAATGCATTTCGGATACTAATGCCGAAATGTCGGATTTCCATTATGTATATTGCTATTCGAATTCTGCTTTCAATTATTATCGTTTTGACTCTAAAGAAGGTTCTCTGCATAGATTTCCTGATTTTAAAAAAATTATAGGGATTTCTTCTGAACCCAAAGACAATGTTTTCACAAGATTTGCTTCACTTTCTACAAATGCTAAAATTATAATGATAGCGTTGTGCGTACTTATTCTTGGTATCTTTGCGCTTCTTATTATGCTTATTGTGTACTTATTTAAAAAATCTTTAAACAAAAATGATGATTTAATTTTAGAAGAAGCATACGAAGATTTTGACGAGGTTGAGGTAGAAACCGAAAACGATACTAACGTATTTTAATTACTTTTAAATGCTGCCTCTTAAAAGAGACAGCATTTTTTAAGAATGATATTTTGTTAATTTTCATATTATTATTAGGTGATATTATGGAAATTTTAAAATATTTAGTTTTAAGTCTTTTGAGTGTTGGTTATTTTATAATTTCGATTTTTTCCGCCAGAACTAAAAAGGCTTTTAGAGTATTGCTTTTAAATTCTTTTTTTGGAATATTTGTATTTGCTATTTTGTACTTTACAAAAAAATACACCGGTATTACTTTGGCGCTTAACGAATATACCGCTATCGGTTCGGCGACCTTTGGAATACCTTCGGTAATAGGTTTCTTATTTTTAAATTTGTTGCTTTAATGTGACTTTTATGGTACATTAAATATTGTAAAATATAATTAAGGGGTGAAAATTATGCTTCAATTTATTTACGGTTTACAACGTTCGGGAAAAACAACTAAAATTCTTAATTTAGCTAAGGAATTAGCGGTTGATAACAAAAATTCGGTTATTATTGTGCCCGAACAATCAACCTTTGAAACTGAAAAAGCCGTTTTAAAAACAGCAGGGGATTCTTCTGCTCTTAATATTGAGGTTTTAAGTTTTACCCGTTTATACGATGAAATTTCACGAAAAATCGGTGGTATCTCTGCGAAAATTTTAAAAGACAGTGATAAAATAATTTTTATGAATAAAGCCTTAATCCAAATTGCCAGTGAACTAAAGGTATGGGGCAAATACGCAAATTCACTAAATTTCGCAAAAACAATACTTGATACTATTGGCGAGTTTAAAATTTGCGGTATCACCGCAATGCAGTTGAGAAATACTGCACTTTTATCGAAATCTCAAACTCTTGCGGACAAGCTATACGATATCGCTTTAATTTTCGAAACCTATGACCTTTTAGTAACCGAGCGATTTTTAGACCCTGTAGATAAGCTCACAAGGCTTTATGATAATCTTGAATATTATCATTACTTTACAGGAAAAACCGTTTTTATAGACGATTTTAAAGGTTTTACAGGGCAACAGTTTAAAATTATTTCAAGAATTCTCTCACAAGCTGAGAATGTGTATATAAGTTTTTGTAATGATGTCAGCCTTGCGAGAGAATATGATATTTTTTCTAACATCAGAACTGCTGCCGCACGCATTGAAAAAATTGCAAAATCAAATAATATTACAGTAAAAGAACCGATTTTACTTGAAAATTCTTTTTATAAATGTGATTCTATTAAAAAAGTTGAACGCTTACTATCTGCTAATATTAGTGACTTAAAAATCGATGATTCGGTTTTAATTTGTCGTGCCGATACAGTTTTTGATGAGGCTGAATTTGTTGCAAGAACCATCCGAAAGTTAGTAAGGGAAGAGGGATACCGTTACCGAGATTTCGCAATTATTACTCGTGATACCGAAACATATTCCACCGCTGTAGATTATGCTTGTTCTAAAAACGGCATTTCGGTTTTTAGTGACAAAAAAATATCACTTCAAAATTTTCCGTTATCTATTGCGGTGCTTTCAGCCATAAAAGCTCTTAATTTTTCAACCGAAAATATTTTAAAATTCCATAAATCAGGCATTGGTGTTTTGTCCACCGATGAAATTTCAAAGCTCGAAAATTATACATATCTTTGGAATATAAACGGTAAAATGTGGCTTGATGAATGGGATATGGATGTTCGTGGCTTTGTAACCCGAGAAATGACAGACGAAGCCCAAAATGAACTGAAACTTATAAACGAACTCCGTAAAAAAGCAATTGAACCGTTGGCAATTTTTAAAGATAACTTTAAAAATGACGCTAAATCTATGTCCAAAGCGATTATTAAACTCTTGGATACCTGTAATGCAACCGAATCGCTTAAGAATATTTGCAAAAACATTTCTAATTTTGATGCTCTTACAAGCGATGCCTTAAAACAAGCGTATGAAGTTTTTATGGATGTTTTCGACAGTCTGGTTTTATGTTTTGGCGAAAAAACGCTATCACCAACTGAATTTTATGATGCTTTAAATCTCGCATTTTCTAACGAAGAAATTGCAATAATACCCCAAACGGTTGACCAGGTTATTTTTGGACAAGCCGATAGAATCAGAACCTCTAATATCAAAGTCGCTTTTATTTTGGGGGCAAATCAGGGCGTTTTCCCGAAATACTCCGAAAATAATAGTATATTCGGCAACAAAGAACGCAAAAATCTTATTGATTTAGGTCTTGATTTAACCGATAATCAGCTTTATACATCTATTGACGAAAACTTCTTGGTTTATTCTAATCTTTGCTGTCCATCAGATAAACTATATATTAGTTTTTCCGCACAGACTCTAAAAGGGGAGCAGTTGAGCGAATCTTCATTTGTTACAAATCTGTCTAAACAGTTGGGTGTTCAAACTGTTAATGAGCCTTGCGCTTTAAATATGGATAATCTTCCCGAAACTGAAAAATCGGTATTCTCGCAAATTTGTCGCCGTATGGACAACCCATTGGAATTTTTAACACTAAAATCTGTTTTACCGCAAAATAATTTCGAAAATTTTGCTTCAGGTTTTCAAAAGACTAAAAATACACTCGAAAAAGAAAATGCACAAAGGCTATACGGCAGGGATATTTATATGTCTGCTACTAAATTTGATACTTTTAACCGCTGTAAATTTTCTTTCTTTTGCAAATATGGATTAAGGCTTAAAAAACTTCAACCTGCGGATTTTGATGTACTGCAACGTGGCACAATTGTGCATTATGTTTTAGAACAAATTATCAGCGAATATAAAGAAAATATTAAAGATTTTTCTCGTGAAAAGCTTGATGAATTATGCGACTTTTATATAGAACAATACCTCAATTCTGTTGTGGGTTATAATTCTGTAAAAACTGCTCGTCATGATTTTTTGATTTCCAAAATTTCACGCTCTTTAAAAGAGGTTGTTTATCATTTATCATTAGAATTTGCACAGTCCGAATTCAAACCCACCCACTGTGAGCTTGAAATTGGGGGAAAAGAGGGCATACCGCTCGATTTTGATTATTCCGAGGGTAAAATCATTATGAACGGAAGTATAGACCGTGTTGACGAATTTAACGGTTATATTCGTATAGTTGATTATAAGACAGGTTCTAAAACCTTCAAATTGCCTGATATTTTGTTTGGACTCAATCTACAGATGCTTCTGTATTTATATGCGATCATCCGTGGGCAAAAACTTCCCGATGAAAGTGCCGCAGGTATTTTTTATAAGCCTTCTAAACGGGATTTAAATAATGAAGGTATGGCAATGAACGGACTTTTAAAAGCCGATATTGACCTTGTTACCGCCATGGAAAAAGAAAATTCGGGCAAATTTGTACCTGCGCTTTCACTTAATAAAGACGGTTCTGTTTCAAAAACCGCAACTTCTTTTATTACGGGCGAAGAATTTACAAAAATATTTGATTATATTGAAACCTTAATGAAAAAAACCGGTGATTCATTATCAAACGGTGAAATTTTCGTTGACCCGATTGACGGGAGAGAATCTTCGGCTTGTGATTACTGCGACTTTAAAGCGATTTGCGGTATTGAAGCGGGTGTTTCTAAAAAAGTGCCCACTTTAAAAAATGAAGAAGTTTTTGAACTGATGGAAAGGGGGATATAAATGGCATTCACTCCAACAAAACCCCAAGAATTAGCAATTTATGAAAATGGAAATATATTAGTTTCTGCTGCTGCTGGTTCCGGAAAAACAGCGGTTTTGGTAGAAAGGGTTATTACCAAACTTTGTGATAAACAAAACCCCGTTAGAGCCGACGAATTGTTGATTGTTACTTTTACAAATGCCGCTGCGGCTGAAATGCGTTCGAGAATTGAAGCGAGGCTTGACGAAGAATGTCGTAACAATCCTTTTGATGCGGGTCTATTATTGCAAAAGCACTTACTTGCTAATGCAAAAATTTGTACTATAGACTCTTTCTGTATCGATTTAGTTCGTGAGAATTTCGAAAAACTCGGAATTTCACCTGATTTCAAAATCGGTGAAGAAGCTTCACTTAAAATCATAAATAATGAAGTATTATATTCAATTATCAACCGATATTTTGAAGAGAAAAACTCTACTTTTTTTGAACTGTTAGATATTGTCGGTTCCGAATTTGATGAAAGTAATTTTTGTGAACTGATTTTCACTCTTTATAACTTTTCCCGTCAATTACCGTTTCCTCAAAAATGGTTTGATGCTTTGCTTGAAAATTATGAAAACGGCGCTTTTTCAAAGGAAAATATTTGGTACAAATATGCTTTTCAATCAGCAAATAATACCGTTTCTTCAATGAAAAGGCTGATTTTAGGCGCTATAGACGATATATCTTCAATAGAAGATGCTTCAAACGCTTATCTTACCGTTTTTCTTGACGCTAAAGAACAAATTCTTTCACTTGAAGAAAGCCTTAAAACAGGCAACTGGAATGAATTTTACAACGCTATTCAAGATTTTAAGTTCTGCCGTTTGCCATCTGTCAGAGGACTTGGTGATTTTCCATCTATAGTTGCGGCGAAGGACACCTACAAATACTTAAATACAAAAGCGCTCGAAAATCTTAAAAAGATATTCTATGCCGATTTTGAATTTATTTTTGAGCAACACAAAAAACTTCATAAATCTTTAAAACTGCTTGTCGAAATTTTGAAGGAGTATGACAATAAACTTTTTGAAGCCTATAAAGAACAAAATATTTTCACTTTCCACAATACTGAACACTTGGCACTAAAACTTTTGTGTAACAGCGAAACAGGTGAGGTAACCGAAGAGGCAAAAGAATTGATTGGAAACTATAAAGAAGTGATGGTCGATGAATTCCAAGACACTAACGACCTTCAAAATATGCTTTTTTCGGTACTTTCGGATAATGAGAAGAAATTATTTGTAGTAGGGGATGTAAAGCAAAGTATTTATGCATTTCGAGGAGCTAATCCAAGTAATTTTCTCGATAAAAAGAATCGTTATATAGATATAGAATCCGCAAACGAAAATGATGCTAAAAAAATAATTCTCGGCAATAACTTCCGTTCTTGTGAATCGGTTTGCAATTTTGTAAACTATTTCTTCTCGCTTTATATGCAAAAATTCAGCGGTAATATTGTTTATAACGATGAAGAAAAACTGATACCTACATCAAAATTCCCCGAAACAGACGAAAAAGCAGTTTCTATTGATATAATAGACTGCAGTACTTCTAATGAAAAAACTTTAATCTTAGAAGCACGTCAAATTGCACGATACATCAAGCAGACTATAAACGGAGAACCTTGTATTAAGCAGGACGATAACACACTTCGTAAGGCAAAATACGGAGATTTTGCAATACTTTTGCGTTCAGTAACTAATAAAGCGCCCGAACTTGTGAACGAGCTTAAAAATCAAGGTATTCCTGTAAATTTAAGCGTGGGCGAATATGCCGAAAGTATTGAAATCGCAACGTTTTTGTCACTCTTAAAGGTCATTGATAACCCACAAAGCGACATCGAACTCGCAACCGTTTTAATGTCTCCTATGTTTAGATTTTCTCCTGATGATTTAGCAAATATCAGAGCCAATAAAAAGGATGGAAATCTCTATTCTGCCTTAATTTTAGCGGCGAATAACGGCGACAAAAAAACTATAGAATTTTTAGAAAAAATTAAAAATTACAGATTAGATTCTGTTATACTTCCGCTTGATAAGTTGATTTCAAAACTTCTTGTAGTCACAGAATACCTTAATATTGCATCTTCATTAAGCGACGGAGAAACAAGGCGCAATAATCTATTACTTTTGAGCGATTACGCTTTACAGTACACTTCGAATAACTCTTTAGGGATTCGGGGTTTTGTGGATTATGTTTTAAAGCAATCGCAAAATTTAAGTGTTGGCGCCAGTTCCAATAAATCGGATGCGGTAAAAATTATGAGTATTCACGCTTCAAAGGGACTACAGTTTCCAGTTTGTATTTTAGCTTCCTGTGCTTCGAGATTTAATGATATGGAATCTCGTTTTCCTGCGGCTTTTTCAGTAAAATACGGACTTGGGTTTAAGTATTTTGACGAAGATGCAAAAGAAAAATATACAACTATTGCACGTGAAGTAATACTTGATGATATTAAGAAATCGGCTTTAGAAGAAGAACTCCGACTTTTGTACGTTGCTATGACGAGAGCGCAAGATAAACTTCACTTTATTGCTTCGTATTCTAATTTTTCTAATGCTCTAATAGGCTATAAAAACCTTTTGATATCAACCCAAAACTGTGTAGATTACAGCCTATTTTCACGCACAAAATCTTATGCTGAATGGTTGATTTCAGCCTTACTTTTGCATCCTGACGGAAAAGTTTTACGTGATCTAGGCGACGGAATTTTACCACTCGATAGCAAATCAAATATTGAAATTCACATAATAGATGCTGAAAATTTAAATAAAAATATCAAAGAAAAAAACATTGATACTGCTACTGAAAACAAAGAAATTTCATCTCAAATTTTAAGGAATTTCGAGTACCGTTATCCATATCAGAATCTTATTGATATTGGGTCTAAAATTTCAGTTTCAGCCCTTGCAAATAAGGCAGAAAGCGATAAGTTCGCCTTCACTGCAAAGCCCTCTTTTATGAGTGGCGGTATGTCTGCTACAAGCCGTGGCACCGCTATGCACAAGGTTATGGAGTTTTTTGATTTTGAAAAATACGATAATGTTGAAAAAGAAATCGAAAGACTTTACGAATGGCAATTTATTAGTGAAGATGAGCGTGATTCACTGAATATTGATGCTTTAAAAGCGTTTTTCAAAAGTGAAACCTTTAAGAGAATTAGAAATTCCAGTTTAGTAAAACGTGAAATGCGGTTTATGAGTGAAATCCCCGTAACCGAGCTTGATAACACCTTAAACAATCAATTTAATAATGAAAAAATTATTGTTCAGGGTGCGGTTGATGTTTGTTTTATTGAAGAAGATGGCATTGTAATTCTCGACTTTAAAACCGACAGGGTAGAGGAGATACAGGAATTAGCCGAAGCTTATGGCGGTCAACTTTCGGTTTATGCAACGGCTTGTGAAAAGATTTTCCATAAAAAAGTTAAAGAAAAAATTATATATTCCTTTGCAAAATCGGATATTATAAAAATTTAAAAGGAGTGGTCTTTGCCACTCCTTA
>JAFYLF010000095.1 GCA_017537195.1 Clostridia bacterium | reverse complement strand
ATAAGTTTCTTAAAATAAGGCAAAGATTTTTCGATTTGTTCGGTTGAAACGCAATAACTTATACGGACATAGCCTTCATATCCAAAAGAATCGCTTGGAACTAACAATAATTCATACTTCTTTGCTCTCTCGCAAAAAGCGTTAGCATCCGCTTCGGGCGATTTTATAAACAGATAAAACGCACCGTCAGGTTTAGCGGCGGTATAGCCATACTCGGTAAGCGAATTATAAAGCAAGTTGCGATTTTTCTTATAAACGCTCACATCACTTGTAAGCTCAACACAGTCTCTGACAGTAAACTGCAAAAGGCTTGGCGCACAAACAAAACCGAGTGCTCTGCCCGCACCGCAAACAGCGGCATAAACCTTGTTGCAGTTATCAATTTTAGGAGATACAAAAATATAACCTATACGTTCACCTGGCAAAGATAAGGACTTACTGTAGGAATAACACACCAAAGTATTATCGTAAAAATTCGGTATGTAAGGAACTTCAACATCGTAAGCGAGTTCACGGTAAGGCTCGTCGCAAATAATAAAAATTCGTTTGCTGTATTCTTTTTGTTTTTTATTCAAAAGCTCAGCTAATTTTTCGATAGTATCCTTTGATAAAACAACGCCAGTAGGGTTGTTTGGAGAATTTACAATAATAGCCTTTGTATTTTCGGTGATTGCGTTTTCCAAAACATCGAAATCAATTTGAAAATCACTTTCTCGGCATTTTGCTACAACAAGTTTTGCGCCTGCTTTTTCAGCGAAAACACGGTATTCGGGGAAAAAAGGAGCCAAAGCGATAACCTCGTCGCCTTTATTACAAATTGCATTAAGACAAATTGTAAGTGAAGCTGCCGCACCGCAGGTCATATATATAAGATTAGCATCCGCCTTTATACCAAATCGTTTTGTGATACTGTCCGAAATGTTTTTTCGCACATCGGGCGCACCTTGAGCCGAGGTATAACCATGAAGCCTTACAGGGTCACTTTCAGTGAGTA
Source organism: Clostridia bacterium (assembly GCA_017537195.1). Lineage (GTDB taxonomy): Bacteria > Bacillota > Clostridia > Oscillospirales > Acutalibacteraceae > UBA737. The sequence continues at coordinate 3,699 of JAFYLF010000095.1, read as the reverse complement.
ATTTAACCATTGCATCATTTACTTCTTTTGGCGCGGGTATACTCGGGTTTCCTAGGCTGAAGTCAAAAACATTTTCGGCGCCGATTTCGGCTCTTCTTTTATTTCCGTATTCAAAAATTTCACGAATAACCGAACGGTTTTCGCCTAATTGCAACATTTTTTCATTTAACATACAAATCACCTTATTCAATCTCAAGTTCTTTTATAGAACGCATCTGATAATCAACATTTTTAAGCAATTCACTCTTTTTAAGCGCTACTGCCGCGCCCTTTACCACACTATGCGCAGGGTCTTCCAAGTGATGCACCTTAACACCAAGATATTGTTCTATTTTTTGCGGAAAACCTGAAAGCAGTGATCCGCCACCCGCCAGATACATTCCGTCTTGCAAAATATCCGCCACTAAATCAGGGTCGGTTTTATTTAGCACTTCGCGTATAGCATTACAGATAGTATCAAGTGTATCTGATATAGCCTCATAAACTTCACCCGAAGTAATTTCAAAACTTTCGGGAAGACCTGTAAAGACATTTCTGCCCTTTGCAATAACAGCGATTTCCACATCACGTTCAACCGCTGTGCCAACCTTAATTTTTATCATTTCAGCAGTAAGATTGCCAATTTCAATATTAAATTCTTTTCTGACATAGCGAATAATCTGCGCATCAATATCAAAAGAAGCAGTTTTAAATGAATTACAGGAGGCTATACCGCCCATTGAAATAACTGCAACATCAGTAGTACCCGCACCTATATCAACAATGAGTGTTCCGTGGGGACTCGAAAAATCTATCCCTAATCCAAAAGCAATTGCAAGCGGACTTTCAATAACAGTAATGTTTCTGCCCCCCGCCGCTTCAACAACATTTGCAAGTGAGTGATGCTGAAGCTCGGTAAGACCTGCCGGTAAAGTTGCCATAATTCGAGGTCTTAAAACCTTGTTTCCAAAAGCCTTTTCCATATACTCTTTAAGCATATATTCGGCTAAATCGTAATCCGAAATAACACCATGTTCTATTGGAAAAACGGTTTGCATGCTCTCGGGCGTTCTACCCAAGGTTTGCTTTGCCTTTTCACCTGTATATACCACTTCCCAACTGTCGCTGTCAACAGTAACAACATTAGGAAGTTCTAAAACAACCTTTGAACTCGAAAAAATAACAGTTTTCGAAGAACCGAAATCTATACCGATATCAGTTGCCATTTGTTTTCTTTCCTTTCTTTGACTGAGTTATAAGACCCGAAACACAATACACTCTATCCGCACCTGCTAACAAAAGTTGCTTTGCGCATTCGTCAAGTGTAGCGCCTGTGGTCTTGATATCGTCAACAAGCAAAACTGTCTTGCCTGTAACATTATAGTTAAATTTATACCTGCCCTTAATATTAGAGAACCTTTCCTTAAAGGTCAAATCGTGTTGAATTTTTGAAGAATATTTACTTGATAGTAAATCTTCAAGAATTCTAATACCAAGTATTTTTGAAAGTTCACGTGCCAACACTTCAGACTGATTAAATCCACGCTTTAATCTTTTAACAAAGTGCATTGGCACGAAGGCTATACCATCAAATTCTATATCATTATACACCGTTTTTACGGCTTTTGCCATCTCAAATGCAAAAAATTTGGAACCGCCTATTGCTCTGCCAAATTTAAAGCGATACATAGACTGCCTTGCAACCTCTTTATTTTCGAAAGGAGCAATACTGCCCGAAAAATGAAAGACTCGGTTTTTACATTGACATTCCTTTTTATTAAGACCGCACCGTTTGCAAACTTTTGAAAAATCTACATACTCTATCATTTCATAGCAATAGTCGCAAAGAAAATCTTCTCGACCAATTATTTCGCCACAGCAAATACACTTATTAGGAAATAACGCATTTGAAATGATATCAAAAATCTTCATTTATCGAATTATCCTTTAAAAATTTCTGAAGCAAGGTGTAACGAAGTGTTTTTCGGTTATTAGCCACCATTTTATCCCAAATCTCACGACTTCCGACTAACACCAATAGTTTTTTCGCTCTTGTTACCGCAGTATATAAAAGATTGCGGTACATAAGTTTTTTCGGAACATCGCAAAGGGGAATTATAACGCAAGGGTATTCACTACCTTGGCTTTTATGCACAGTTACTGCATAAGCAAGTTCTAACTGGCTCAAATCTTCGGGAAAATATGTAGCAACACGGTCTTCGTACCTGACTTTTACTATACCGCCACGGATATCAATATCTGTGATATACCCGATATCTCCGTTAAAAATACCCGTGCCAAACTCACCGTTATCCTTCCAGAACTGCAAATCATAGTTATTCTTGATTTGCATAACTTTATCACCCGTACGGAAATATACACCCTTATACGCCAACTGCGGTTGACCTTTTTTACGGGGATTTAGTTTTTCTTGCAAAAGATTATTAAGATTTACAGTGCCCGTATCAAGCATTCGTGAAGGACATAAAACCTGAATATCTGTTATTGGATTTAATTCATATGCTGCTGGTAAACGCTCACACACAAGGTCTAAAACCGTTTGCACCGATGAATATTTATCATTACGAAGAAGAAAAAAACAATCAGAATCCTTGCTTGAAAAATCCGATTGCTCACCGTTTATTATAGCGTGAGCATTATGTATTATAAGGCTTTCGTTTGCTTGTCTGAAAACCTTTTTAAGTCTTATAGAGGGGAAAATATCGGCTTCTAAAATATCGTTAAGAACATTTCCCGCGCCAATACTTGGCAATTGGTCAGAGTCACCCACCAAAATAATTCGGCAAGAAAGCCTTAAAGCCTTAAGCAAATTGTCAAACAAAATCGCATCAATCATTGATGCCTCGTCCACTATTATAACATCGCAATCAAGTGGATTTTTTTCATTTCTTGCGAACTGTTGGCGGTCGCCATCGCCCCATTCAACCTCTAAAAGACGGTGAATGGTTTTCGCTTCCCTGCCCGTAAGTTCCGTAATACGTTTTGCCGCTCTGCCCGTTGGAGCTGCAAGTTCAATATTCAAGTTTCTGTTTTCAAAAAGTTTTATAATGGCATTAAGCGTTGTGGTCTTACCGGTACCTGGTCCACCCGTTAAAACAAGCATTCCGCTTTGAAATGCCTCTAAAATTGCTTGTTTTTGCAATTCTTCAAACTTAATTCCAAGTTTGTTTTCAACATTTTCAATTTCAAGGTTGTCCACCGTAACCGAACTGTTTAAAAATCTTTTAACCGAAAATAGTCTTGCCGCGATATGCTGTTCGGCATTGTAGTAATCAGGGATCGACAAAAACTCTTCCCCTTTAACAATTTCACTGCAAAGGCTGAAATTATCAATCAGTTTATCACAACAAATTTCCACAACCGACTCTTTACAGGAAAGTAATTCACAAGCCACCGGAACAAACTTTTTCCTTGGAAGACAAGTATGCCCGTTAAACAAGTTTTTTCGTAAAACGTATTCAATACCCGCCGAAATACGTTCTTCGCTTGTCATATCAAATTTAAAATCGGTTGCTATGTCCTCAACTAATTCAAAATTAAAATCAATACCCTCTGCGCACAAAACATAAGGATTTGCTCGTATTACTTCAATCGATTTTGCACCATATTTTTTATAAATATTGACACATTTATCGGGCGAAATATTGAACTTTGAAAGCATAAGCATAATATCTCTTATGCCATACTGCTTTCGGTACT
>JAFYLF010000094.1 GCA_017537195.1 Clostridia bacterium | reverse complement strand
CTGTTTATGCTTCTAAGCGTTCGGCTTATGCTCTTTCAAATAATAATGAGTTATACTCATGGGGACAGAATAACGTAGGGCAATTAGGAACGGGTAATACACAGAACTTAAACACACCTACTGTGTGTGCTCAAAACGTAGAAGATGTTGCAATCAGCGGTCTTCACACCGTTATCATCACTACGGAAAACGACGTTCTTTCAACAGGATATAACAATTTCGATCAGCTCGGAAAAGGAAAAACGAGAGATTCATTCTCTACACAGGTTACTGTAAAAGCTAAATAAAAGGAGTAAAAATGTTACTTAAAATTTCAATAATTTTATTTGCGATTTTTGTGATATTTCTTTTGCTATATTTACTTTCGGTTAAAAAAAGCAAAAAGAAAGGATTTATTCAAAAGTTCACCGGCTTTATATCACTTATATCGCTACTTTGCGCCGTAGTATTTTTAATTATATTCTGTAAAGCAAACAACATTAAAATATTTAACAGACTTAAAAGCTATGACGTTTTAGAAAAATACACTCAAACGCTTAAGTCAACAGATGCACAGACAGCATATCCTTTATTGCCAACCGAAGTTTTTGCACACAACGAACAAACATATTTTAAAAACTCTCAGAATGATTTGTTTGAGATTCAGTTTGCAGAAGAGAAATATAATTTAACAACAGTTGAAAATAAAGTCGATAACATTGTGTCCGGCAATACCATAAAAGCAACAATAAAAGACAATGGTGATCTTGTGTTGGACGGATATCTTTTATATTCTAAATACGAAAGCAAGTTCGTTGAATTCAACAATGAGATCATAGCCAAAAGCGTTGCAAGTGTCAGCGCTACGTCTAATTCTGTTATGTACGTCACCGACAAAGGTGAGTTATACGCTCTCGGTTTTAACGAATACGGACAGTTAGGTGATACTACAACAAAAAACAAAAGCGAGCCCGTATTTGTTAAAGACGGTGTAACAAAAGCAGAAATTTCAGACACTCACTCAATGATAATTGATAAATTCGGCACGCTTTATGCCGTTGGTGACAACTCATACTCTCAGCTTGGCAATAAAACTGCAGTTTCATCTACTGAGTTTACAAAGATAATGCAGGGCGTAAAAGATATTAAGCTTGGTAACTATCTTTCTTTTGTACTTACTGTTAACGGTGAACTTTACACGGCGGGAAGAAACGATTTAGGTCAGCTTGGAAATAACGGCGGTGAGTTTAAAGCTGAGTTAATACTTGCGCTCAAGGGCGTAGAAAAGATAAGTATTCACAATAATACTTGTGCAGCGCTCACATATGACGGAAAGCTTTACGTCTGGGGCGATAATGCTGAAAACAAAGCCGGCATTGCCAACAAAGAAATAATTATCTCCCCCACCGAAGTTTCAAATGACATTTATGACTTTACTCTTTCGGACAAAGGAATAATTGCAATAACAAAAGACAGAAATGTTATTATAACTAACGACAAAGGTGAAAAAGTGACTGTTGCAGACTTTGCAGCACAGGTTCCTGATGCTTATAAAGACAGGTTTTTAGCTACCCACGAGCTCACTGATGAAAAAGTATAACAAAAAATAAAAAAGTTCTTGCAATTAGTAATTCTTTATGATACAATATATCGGCTAAATGAAATTACTCAAAAGAGGTGAAAGAAATGAAAGAGGGAATCCATCCTAATTACGATAAAGCTACAGTAAGATGTGCTTGCGGTGAGACTTTTGAAACAAGATCAACAAAGGGCGATATCCGTGTTGAAATTTGCTCAAAATGCCATCCCTTCTTCACAGGTAGACAAAAGCTGGTTGATTCCGGCGGTCGTGTAGACAAATTTAAGAAAAGATACAATCTTGACTAATCAAATTAAGCCACCGAGTTGTCGGTGGCTTTTTGCTTAGTAAGCGGAGTTAAATATGATAACACATATTATATGGGACTATAATGGTACTGTTGTAGACGACGTAGACACCGCGGTTGCTGCCGTCAATGCCATGCTAAAAAAACGCGGTCTTCCGCCTACAAATAAAGAGACTTATAAAGACACTCTGGTTATGCCGCTTGAAAAATATTACAGTACGGTAGGAATATTAAATGCCGACATTCCTACCCTATCTGTTGAATTTCGAGAAGAAAGCGAAAACAACTCGCACCTTTCAAAAATATTTGAAGGTGTTTTTGAAGTTGTTAGTTTTGCAAAGAATAAAGGCATTACCAATATTCTCATGTCCTCCCTTTACTGCAAGTATCTTGAATTGGAAGTAGAAAAATACGGCATACGCAAATATTTTGATTTTATAATGGGTATGAAGGACACAAGCGTTGGTTCAAAATACAACATGGCTTATGAGTATATTAGCAAAAATTCAATTGACCCCGAAAACGTATTATTTATAGGCGATCTTGTTTCGGACGCTCAAACAGCAAAAAAAATAGGCGGAAAATGCATACTTATACCAAACGGACATAATTCAAAGAAAATATGCGAAAACGAAGGAGTTACTGTTTGTGAAAATCTTTTTGAAATTACAAAATATTTATAAAGAATATCCCGGTTTATACATTACAGGCCTAATGCTTATTCTGTCAATCCTGCTCAAACTAATTTTTCCGCACGTTGGCTTTCTTTTATATTTTTTGGCTTTTTCGGGTTTATGCTGCATTATTTACGGGTTACTTTTACATTTCGAAAACAAGCAAAATAAATCCGTACGTATAACGGCTCTTACTTTAAGAATAACCGCACTTTCTCTTATCGCTGTTTTTTTAATCAGTATGATTCCAATACAATTCAAAATAATCAACGGTATGAAGGATAATGAAGAACGTTGCGATTACGTTTTAGTGCTCGGTGCCGGACTTATTAACGATAAGCCTACAAGCACTCTGGTTTTAAGGCTCAAAATAGCAATTGACTATATTGAAAAATTTCCCGATACAAAAATAATTCTTTGCGGCGGTATGGCGGAAAGCTATAATATTTCCGAAGCTGAAGCTATGCTTACTTACCTTGAAGAGCAAGGTGTTGACACTGCAAATATCATTCTTGAAGACAAGTCAACCGACACTTCCGAAAACGTAAAATACGGTATAGAAATCATAGAAAATGAAGGCGGAGATATAACAAAAGACAAAATAGGTGTTGTAACAAGCAACTACCATATTTACAGG
>JAFYLF010000093.1 GCA_017537195.1 Clostridia bacterium | reverse complement strand
TTCCATCCGTCTGTTTTCGTAAAAAGGCAAAAGAAGGGATAAAATTTACAGCTTTGTCGCTTGTGCCGCGACGGGCACGCCCTTTCTTGTGTAGGCGAAAAGAAAGGGCGGAAAGATTCGCCCAAGGGGGAATTTCGATTTCCCCCTTGGGTGACGGATTTTAATCACATATAACCGCCTTTGAAGAATGAAAACCGAGTTTTCAATTCAAAGGCAAGTGTATATTAAAAAAGAAATTATATCTCCGTCACCATAACCCCCTTAAACGACAAGGGCTACGCCCTTGACCCATTGTATAATATAAATTGTACATTATTTTTATCTTTTAGGATATGGCAAATCAGGAAGACCTAAAATGTAGTCTGCGGAAATATTCAAATGTTTACAGATGTTTTTGAGGTGGGTTATAGGTAAAAGGTTTATACCTTTTTCATATCGGGCATATTGTTGCTGTTTTATTCCTAAATATTCAGCCATTTGTTTTTGTGTGATATTTTTAGATTCTCTTTCGAATTGTATTATTTCATTATAGTACATAAAATCACTTCTACAAATTATTAGAAAGTCCTAAAATATAATCTGCAGAGACATTATAAAATTTGCAAAGTTGTTTTATATGTTTTAATTTAAATTCTCTTTTTCCTGTTTCATAAAGTGAATATTGTTGTGTTGTAATACCTAGATACATTGCAATTTCAACTTGTTTTTTATCACGATCTTCTCTTAAATCTCGTATAATTTCGTGAATTTCTTTCATAATATCGCCTCCATTGTTTGAATTATACCACTCATTCGAATAAATGACTTGACATTCATTCAAACGAATGATATAATGTAGTAGGATACTTCGGTTATGCAACCACACAAAAATTCGGTTATTTGCGACACAACCTAAAAAGAAGATGTCTTTTGACATCTTCTTTTTGGATTATAATTTTACATTCCAAATTACGAATTCCGCATTATTTCACATCCTTTATAGTAGTGCTTTAAAATTTGCTCATAGGTTTTTCCTCGCTTTGCAAGTTGATTTGCGCCGTTCTGACTCATTCCAACCCCGTGACCGTAGCCGTAAACAGTAAAGGTTAGGGTGGTGTCGGTGGTTGAAACCTCAAAATTTGAAGATTTTAAATCGAATAGCGCTCTGATTTCGCTTCCCTTGAATTCGGTATTGCCCACCGTTACTGTCGCCACTGTGCCCGAAGGGGTACGTTGCCAATTCGCAAAGCAGTCGGCGGGATTTTCGGGTAATTCGGCTTTATCCTTAAAAGCATTTTTAAATTCTACAAATGTGAGCGTTTTGGTGGAGGTGTAATTTTCTGCAAGCTTGTCATCCTGGCTTTCTGCTGCTTGCAAATAGGGGTAGTCCTTACCCCAAACATTTTTTGCGCTTTCGGTTTTGCCCGAAGATAAAGAGTGATAAACCGAAAGAATAATCTCGCCATCGTATGTAAGGGTTTGGCTTTTCACTTCATTTATAGCGCTTTTGATTTTTTCGCTGTATTCATCTGCTTTATCTCCCCATTTTTCTTTTGCGGCGGAAAGCGATATGTAGCATTGGTCGGTTGTGTAATCGTCGGTTATATCATAATCTTTATCCGAATTTTCTTTTTGCCGCCATTTTAAAAAGGTATAAGCGCAAACCGCCTGGGCTTTTAAAGCCTCTTTTTCATAAAGTGCGGGCATTTCACCTGCAACCACACCGAAAATATAGTCTTCGGCCGACATTTCCTTTATTTCTCCCGTTTGGCTTATCAAAACCTTAATGGTTTCTGTCTTTTCGGATTTAGACTCTGGTTTTGTACTTGTAGGAAGTGCGCTTGGGAACTCTGCTTCTAATACCGAGAGCGGAAGTAAGAGCAAGAATGCTAAAATCAGCGCTGAAAATAATAATATTTTCTTCATAAAACCCCTTCTTTTTTTACATTGATGTTGACATTTTAAAAATCGCATTATAATATTAAATATATGGTTAAAAAGTAATTTTAATGTGTTTTGGAGAAATATAATGAACTTAAAAAAAATGATTTCTGTTTTCGGTATTGGGCTTTTTTTGTGCACGGGTTTTCGTGTTTTGCAGCTTGCCGAGATAGTGGAATATGAAAACGGATTTTTCACCGAAGAAAAACGAGTTTTTGGTGTCGTGCTTTCCGTTTTGATTGTATTTGTTTGTGGCGCAGTGGCTTTTTTAAACGGAAAGGCGGTAAAAAGTTATGAACATCCCCCAAAAAACAACATATTTTTATCCATTGGCGCGGGGTTACTTGCGATTGCGCTTTTGAACGAGGCATTTAATCAAGATTTTCCTGTTACAGTAACACCATTTCAAATAGGCATAACAAGAATGGTAACTGTAATTACAGCGGCGTATTTTATAGTCTGGGCGGTTAGTTGTTTTGTTAAAATAACCTTCGGACCAATGGTTCATATTATTCCGATTATTTATTTAATAATAAAGACCATTTTTACCTTCATTGGCATTTCTTCATTAGCGCTTATAAGCGATAATGCGCTTTTGATGGCGGGATATTGTCTTTCAATGCTTTTCTTTATAAATTACGGCAAACTCTTTAACGGTATTAACCGTGAGAATAATGCCCGAAAGCTTTTGGGTGTTGGTTTCCCCGCCTCGATTATCTGCATTTCGCAGTCGGTTTCATATTTTTTGGTCAATATTTTCGGAAAAGAAAAATATATGCATTCTGATTTGGATGTAATTTTTACCCTTTTGTTTATAGGGCTATTTATACTCACCTTTGTAATCTCCTGTGAAATGAAGCCTCAAAATAAAAAACGAGTGTAGCATAAAGCAAACACACTCGTTTAAAGTAAAATATAAATCAGCGCAAATAGAAGTCGTTTATCGGCTTTTTCGCTTAAAAGTAAAAGCAAAATGCCGAGGATAAGGGTCATATCACCGTCTTTTTGTAGGTTGTCGAGAAAGGGAATAGACAATCCACCAAAGAGGGAGTTGTTATTCTCCGTCTTTTTGGGCTCGGGCGGTTTATGGGGCTCGGCCTTTGGTGGCTGCCGGTTTGTGCTGCGAGAATTCATTTCACGCATACGGTTAATGGCATCACGCTGCTGTTCGGAAAAGTTTTTATTGTTCATAGTAGTTTACCCAAAATTCCGCTTTCTTTTAAAGCGGGTAATAGGTCTAAAAGCCGTAAAATTTTAATTGCGGTATCAACCTTTTCTTGCTTCGGTTCACTTAAATGCGGCTTTAGCGCTGATAAGAGATTTGTACGCGCGTCATCATTTTTTTGATTGAGCTTTGATACTATCGACATAATATTCATAAGCTCTGCGCTGTCGGGTATCCCGAAAACCGAATCTTCCTTTTGCTCTTGCTTTTCGCTTTGTGAAAGTATGCTCTGCGCCATTTCTTTTACTCGGTTCATACTCTCTGGGTCGTTTAAAATTTGCGCAAGTTTTTGGTTCAGGTCATCCATTTTTGCCTCCGCCGAACAGTTTAAAGAGCATTTTCGCCTGTGGGCTTTTAAGCACCTCGGCAAGTTTTTCTTTGTCCGATAATATACTTTCCAACTTTTGTTTGTCCGAGTCCGAAAGATTTTTCACAAGTTCCGAAGCGTCCTTGGTTTTTGCGGCTTTTTGTAGCGTTTGGCGGTCAATTTTCCCACCGCTTTCGTTCATCATATTTTCAAATATAGATTTTTCGTTGTTCATATAAATTCCCCCTGTAATATAATTATGCGATTATTTAAAATTAATTACTCCCTCAGTCGAGCATACGCTCGACAGCTCCCTCGGGGAGGGAGCCTTTCAAATGAAAATGATGTAAAGGTGAAAACTTTGAGAATTGTTGTAATTTCCGATTCGCACAAGCGAAGCGATATAATAGAAAAGATACTTTATTCGCAACCTGATGCTACCGATGTGTTTTTCCTAGGAGACCATGCCGACGATATCGAAGATTTACAGTATATCTTTTCGGACAAGAGGTTTCACATTTTAAGCGGAAACTGTGATTATTTTTCCGCTTTCCCGTCAAGTGCGGTAGCAACAGTCGGCGGGGTTAAGATTTTTTATACTCACGGGCATACGCTTTCTGTAAAATACGGCACCGAGCGTCTGATTGAGACCGCAAAACAAAACGGCTGTAAAATTGCGCTTTACGGACACACGCACATATCTAAAATATTATATGAAGACGGTATTTACATTGTGAATCCGGGGTCGTGTTCGAGTGCCCGTGATTTTCATGAGTCCTACGCTGTTATCGATATCGAACAAAACGGAATAATGCCGATAATTGTTAATTTATAAGGAGTTTTTATGAAAGTTTTACTTCACACTTGCTGTGCGCCCTGCTCCCTTTCTTGTATAGAGCCCTTGCAAAATGAGGGTGCTGATTTAACGCTTTTTTGGTATAACCCCAACATTCATCCGTTTAAAGAGTATGAGTCAAGGCGAAACTGCCTTTTGGAATATGCTAAATCGGAAAATTTGAAAATTTCAGTAAAAGAAAATTACGGGCTTCGTGAATTTGTGAAGAGCGTTGCGGATAATATAGACGGGCGGTGTGTTTATTGTTATGAGCACCGTTTGGAAGAAACTGCAAGATTTGCCCGTGATAATGGTTTTGAGTGTTATACTACTACCTTGCTTGCAAGTCTTTACCAAGATCACGAGTCGATAAAGAGGGCGGGGGAGAGATACGCCCAAAAGTACGGTGTTAAGTTTTTATACCGAGATTTTAGACCCAACTTCCGTGCGGGTAATGCCAAGGCACGTGAAAAAGGATTTTATATGCAAAAATATTGCGGTTGTGTTTTTTCGGAAGAAGACCGCTATAAAAAGCAAATCGACCGAGACAAATTAAAATTCGAGGTACTATAATGGAAAAGATTTACGATGTGATAATATTGGGTGGCGGACCGGCCGGATATACTGCTGCTTTGTATACTGCAAGGGCAGGGCTTTCGACATTGGTGGTTGAAAAAATGTCGGTTGGCGGACAAATGACTCTCACAGGTGACATTGATAATTATCCTGGTTTTCCTCAAGGTGTTGACGGGTTTACACTCGGCAGTTATATGCAAAGCGGTGCCGAGCGTTTTGGTGCTGAAACACAGTATGACGAGGTTTTGAGTGTTGAACTTACAGAGGAAATTAAAAAAATTACCACTTTTGGCGGTGATTTATACTCAAAAACAGTTATAATTGCAACGGGCGCCAACCCACGTGAGCTTGGAATAGAAAAGGAAACCGAACTCACAGGTCAGGGTGTACACTATTGCGCTCATTGTGATGGTAGATTCTATAAAGACAAAATCGTTGCAGTTGTGGGAGGCGGTAATTCGGCGGCATCCGATGCGCTATATCTTTCCCGTTTGTGCAAAAAGGTGTATATAATTCACCGCAGAGATACCTTAAGGGCAACCAAGATTTACCACGAACCGCTAATGAAAACTGAAAATATTGAGTTTTTATGGGATAGCAAGGTGGAAGAATTTGTAACCGACGGAAAACTTACAGGTGTAAAAATTGCGAATGTTAAAACAAATGAAACAAAAGAAATTGCCCTTGATGGTGTGTTTATAAGCATTGGCAGAAAACCCGCAACTGAATTTTTAAAGGACATAGACCTTGACCAAAATGGCTATATAATTTCGGACGAGAACTGCAAAACTAATATTGACGGTGTTTTCGTGGCAGGAGATGTCCGCACTAAGACTCTTCGTCAAGTTGTGACAGCCGTTTCGGACGGCGCAGTTGCGGCTGATGAAATAGAGAAATATTTGCAAAAATAAAGAAGGTTCATTTTGAACCTTCTTTTCTTTTCATATCACGATATTCTCTTGGTGTTATACCGCGAATTTTTTGAAAACAGCGGTTGAATGTGCGGACTGAATTGTACCCCACGGCGAGAGCGGTTTCGGTTATGGACATTTTATCGGTCTTTAAAAGCTCACACGCTTTGCGAACACGAAGTGAATTAATATAATCGTTAAAGCTGATGCGAAGCTTTTTAGCAAACAGGTGTGAAACATAGTAACGGCTTATGTGAAGCGCACTTGCAATTTTTTCAAGGGAAATATCGTTTGTGTAATTTTCGTAGCAAAAGTTTATAATATCCTTTGCGGTGTCGGAATTATGGTTGCCGATTTTTTGCAAGTTCGAATTATTTAAAAATTCACTTAAAATTACAAGTAGTGTTCCACGGACAACCGTTTCTAAAAATTTGTGGTTTTTAAGGTCGGTGTCGAGCAACAACTGGATAGAGTTTTTGATAACGGGGTTGTTTGCGGCATTTTTAATAATCGGACTTTCGGGTAAATATTTTTCGAAATATTTTTTAAATTCGGGGCAAATATCGGGCGAGGCAATAATAAGCACTACCTGCATAGGCTTTTCAATATCTTCATAATAATGAATTTGATTAGGAAAACTTAAAAAAAGGTCGCCTTCTTCAATTAAGACCGATTTTTCATCGGCGAAGGCTTGCGAACTGCCACCCTTAACCATAAAGGCAAGTTCGATATGGGAATGGATATGCGGCTCAAAGGTTAAGTATGTAGCATTTTTAAAAATTGTAAAAGCGCACTCGTGGTTTTGAAAAGAAAAAAACATAATCTGCTCCAAAGTTTCTATACTTTAGTGGTTCTACATTGATTATAAAATAAGAAAAAACAAAAAGCAAGCGGAAACTTCGAAAGACCGAAATTTCCGCCGTGCTTATATAAAAAGAGAAAAGAAAATTACATATTAAATATTAAAACTGGTGTGGCGCCTTTGTGGCACTTCGCGCAAACGCTTACGGCGAATGCCGGACATTACCTTTTCTTCAAAGGCGACAAGACGGTCCTCGTGGAAGATACACCACAAGAGCCCTGCAACCATTGCAATTTCAAATAAAGTTTTTAATATATCTATAAATGTCATAATTTTTACCTCCCGAACATTTGTTCGTCATCTTTATTATAATGTATGAAGTGCGGTTTGTCAAGCACTTTTTAAAAATTTTTTAATTTATTTATATTTTTTTGTAAGGGCTAATATTACGCCAAGCGGGAAGTAAAGTAAGGCTGCAATAACGCCTAAAAATCCTTTTCGGCTTTTGGCATTTGGCAGACAAATCCAAATTAAAATTGCAATTAAAATTCCTAAAGCAAAATATAACATTTTTTTGACCTCCATGTTTGTTATGTACTTATTATAAAATATTCAAAGTACAATAAGAAGGACTTTAAAAGGGGTTATAAATTTGTGTGGCAATATTGAAAATTATATGATATACTTAAACAAAGGAGTGAGTAAAAGATGAAATATTATATTGGTGCTGATTTAGGAACCTCGGCGCTTAAACTTTTACTTATAAATAATAAGGGCGATATTATAAATTCTGTTTCAAAGGAATATCCGATATTTTTCCCAAAGGCCAATTGGAGCGAGCAAAACCCGAAAGATTGGTGGAATGCTTTTTTAGACGGAGTAAAAGAACTTATTGCCGGTATTGATGCTTCGCAGGTTGAGGGCATAGGCGTTGGTGGACAAATGCACGGGCTTGTGATACTTGATAACGAGGATAATATTATTCGTCCGGCTATTTTATGGAACGACGGAAGAACTGCAAAGCAAACCGAATATTTAAATTCAATAGAAGAACTTTCGAAATATACAGCTAATATGGCTTTTGCGGGTTTCACTGCGCCCAAAATTCTTTGGGTGAAAGAGAATGAGCCTGAAAATTTTGAAAAAATCTCTAGAATTATGCTACCGAAGGATTACATAAATTATTCTTTAACCGGAACGTTTTGCACCGATTTTTCTGACGCTTCGGGAATGTTGCTTTTGGATGTTGAGCATAAATGCTGGTCAAAACCTATGTGTGACATTTGCGGAATTTCTGAAGAAAAACTGCCTGCGCTTTTTGAAAGCTATGAAGTTGTGGGTACGGTGTTGCCTGAAATAGCAAAACAGCTTGGTCTTAAAGATGGAGTAAAGGTTGTTGCGGGTGCGGGGGACAATGCCGCGGCGGCAATCGGTGTAGGGCTTTTAAAAGAGGGTATGTGTAATATCTCTCTCGGTACTTCGGGGACGGTTTTTATTCCTTATGACAAATTCAGTCCGCTTGAAAATAATGCCATTCACGATTTCTGTCATGCTAACGGCAGGTATCACCTTATGGGATGTATGCTTTCTGCTGCGTCCTGTAATAAATGGTTTTGTGATGAAATTCTCTCAACAAAAGACTATATCACTGAACAAGCGGATATCACAGATGATATGCTCGGTGAAAACGATGTTTACTTTTTGCCGTACTTAATGGGTGAGAGGAGTCCTATAAACGATACCGAAGCCAAGGGCGGATTTATAGGTATGAGAATGAGCACCACGCGCACTCAGATGGTTCAGGCGGTTTTAGAGGGAGTTGCATTTGCTGTTCGTGACAACTTTGAACAGGTGAAAAAACTCGGTATAAACATAAATGAGAGTTTGCTTTGCGGCGGCGGAGCAAAATCACCGCTTTGGCAAAAAATAATTGCAAATGTTTTAGGTATACCGATAATTTTGCCAAGTGCAGAGGAAGGACCTTCTATGGGCGGTGCGTTGCTTGCATTGGAAGCGTGTGACAGTGAATTTTCTATCGAAAACTTTAATTTCACACAAAAATCGGTGGTTTATCCTGATGAAAAAATAGTAGAAAAATACAATATCAAATATCAAAAATATGCTACTATCTATCCTGCGTTAAAAGAAGTTTTTAAAAGTCTTTGATTTATACAAAAAGAGACTGTCTCACTTTTTAGTAAGACAGTCTCTTTTATTGTTGTGTTATTTTTAGAACTGAATATCCATAAGGCGAAAGATTTAAGGTTGTGCCTTGCGGTTTTTCACCTAATAGAACTTTTGCTTTTTCGAATTCTTTTGGAATTTCAATTTGGGCGCCTTCATGCCAACGGGTTGTGGCGATCAGGATTTTTTCATTTTCTTTTTGGCGAATGTATGCAATTTCGCCAAAGTTTGCGTGTACGGGGATAAACTCTCCTGAAGCGAACACTTTGGATTCACGTCGTATTTTACCTAACTTTTTGTAGAAGTCCAAAAGAGTTTTATTTTCCTTACCCCAAGGATAAGAGCCACGGCAGAAAGGATCACCATATCCTTGCATACCCGCTTCGTCACCATAGTAAAGCGAAGGGATACCTGGGAGAGTATATTGTATAATTGCTCCGACCTTTAAAAGTGCAGTGGCTTTTTCATATTCTTCTTTAGTTAAGGTTTGAACTGATTGCCATTCACGGTTGGCATTGTCGGCATTGCCCTTTCCGAGCCTTGTTAAAATTCGCGGGGTGTCGTGAGTGCCGATGTGGTTCATTAAAAGTTTTATCGACTGCGGTGGATAATTTTCTAAAATTTCAAGCACAATGTCGATAAGATTTCGGGAATTTCCGCCCTGCAAATAATCTATAATTGCATTCGCAAAGGGGTAGTTCATAACCGAGTCTAACTGGTCGCCACGCAAAAATCTTCGGCGTTTATCGTAACTGATTTTATTGGTAGCATCTTCCCAGACTTCGCCTAAAAGGAAGTTTTCCTTTGAGTCAGATTTTATAGACTTACGGATATTATCTAAAAATTCATCAGGAAGTTCATCGTCAACATCAAGCCTGAAGCCTTTTATACCTTTTTTAAGCCAATGGCGGATAACGCCGTTTTCGCCTGTTATAAATTCGGTAAAGGCGGAGTCGTTTTCGTTAACTTCGGGTAAAGTGGGCACACCCCACCATGCTTCATACCCCACCTTGCTGTTGTCAAAGGTGTACCAACTGCGATATGGGGAATCGGGATTGTTGTAAGCGCCGACAGAATTATATCGGTTTTTCTTATTAAAATATATACTGTCGTCACCCGTATGTGAAAATACACCGTCGAGAATAATGTAAATGCCGTGCTTTTTGGCGGTCTTTACAAGGCTTTCAAGGTCTGACTTTGTACCAAGACCGGCGTCCACCTTCATATAGTCGGCGGTGTTGTAGCGGTGGTTTGAGTGCGCCTCGAAAATGGGGTTTAAGTAAATACAATTTACACCTAAAGATTTAAGATAAGGCAGTTTCTTTTCAATGCCCGCAAGGTCGCCGCCATAGTAATCGTTACCAAGACATTTGAAGGCATTGTCCTGACGGTATTCGGGTTGTTTTTCCCAATTTTCCACAATATAGCGGTCCTTGGGAATACGGGTTTTCTTCTTGCCCGAATTATAAAATCTATCAGGGAAAATCTGATAAATAATACCGCCGTCAAGCCAATCGGGCGTTTCAAAGTCTTTCTTATAAACGGTTAACTGCCAATTATCACCCTCGGGACAAATGAACCCAAGGGAGTGTTCGCCTTTTTTAATAAGGTATTCGCCATAGTCGCCACGATATTTAAAGTAATACCAATAAAGTCCTTCTTGTAGTGTTATTTCACATTCGAAGTATTGTGAGTTGCCATCGTGCTCGGCTGGGGTCATTTCGATTTCTTGAAAACTGTCGTCTTTATCATTTTTGATTAGCAAAAATACTGAACGGGCCGCAGTGTCTTTATGTAACAATACCTTTAGCCGAAGGCTTTCGCCCTCGGCTATGGCACCTTGCGGTGTTCGGTATAAAGGATTTCTTGAATCAAAAGGATATTTATTCATAATCACTTAATGGGCTCGGCGTTCCAGATGTCTCTTGCATAGTCAGCAATAGAACGGTCAGCCGAGAAGATTCCCGATTTTGCAATGTTTGTAAGCGACATCTTCTGCCAAACTTCAGGTTGGTTATAAAGAGCAGTGGCCTTCGTCTGTGCGTTTCTATAATCAGCAAAGTCGGCAAGAGCCATATAGGTATCGTGATATCTAAGGGTATTGTAAATATCGTCAAACGACTGTCCGGCGATACCTTTACCTATAAAGTCAAGAGCTTCGCGCAAAACGGGGTTGTTGTTATAATATTCGCAAGGATTATAACCGTCTTTCTGGAGTTTTAAAACTTCAGGAGTCTGCATACCGAAGATAATGATGTTATCGTCGCCTACTGCTGAATGAATTTCAACATTTGCGCCATCCTCTGTGCCGAGGGTGATAGCGCCGTTCATCATAAGCTTCATATTACCTGTGCCCGAAGCCTCGGTTGAAGCTAAGGAAATTTGTTCGCTCAAATCTGCTGACGGAATCATAAGCTCTGCCATAGTAACCCTGTAATCTTCGAGGAATAAAACCTTGAGCTTATCCTTTGCAACAGGGTCGTTTTCGATAACTTTTGATAATTTATAAATCATTTGGATAATTTGCTTTGCAAGTAAATATCCGGGAGCGGCTTTAGCACCAAAAATATAGGTTTTGGGTGTAAAGTCAGCGTTGGGGTTATTCTTTATAAAGAGATAATCGCTAATAATGTTGAGCACATTAAGATGCTGACGCTTGTATTCGTGAAGTCTTTTGACCTGCATATCGAAAATAGAATCGGGGTTAAGGGTGATGCCGTTCTGCTTTTCAATAAAACTTGCAAAGCGTTCCTTGTTGTTGCGCTTGATTTTCGCTAATTTCTTTAAAACTGCAGTATCATCTTTAAATGCCATAAACTTCTCAAGCTCTTGCGCGTCGGTTATAAAGCCGTCGCCGATAGTATCACAGAGAAGTTTTGTAAGCTCGGGGTTGGCGCAGCAAAGCCAACGGCGGTGGGCTATGCCGTTTGTTACGTTCTTGAACTTATCGGGGGTGAGTTTTGCGTAATCCTTAAAAAGTTCATTTACAATAATATCACTGTGTAGCTTTGAAACACCGTTTACTGCATGGCAGGTAGCAACACAAAGGTTTGCCATACGGACAACGCCGTTTGAAACAACCGAAAGTTTTTCAGAAAGCGCCAAATCACCTGTTTTTGCAACCACTTCATCTCTGTAACGTCGGTCAATTTCCTTGATAATTTGGTAAACACGGGGAATACGCTCTTTTACAAGGCTTTCGGGCCAACATTCAAGCGCTTCGGGCATTATTGTATGGTTGGTGTAAGCTACAGTACCCTTTACGATATCCCAAGCCTTTTCCCAAGCGTAACCGCATTCGTCAAGTAAGAAACGCATAAGCTCGGGTATTGCAAGGGTGGGGTGGGTATCGTTAATATGGATAGCCACCTTTTCGGGTAGGTTTTCAAGAGTTTTATAATGGCGTAGGTGACGATTTAATATATCTTGAATAGAAGCCGATACCAAGAAATATTGCTGACGAAGGCGCAAGGATTTGCCTTCGATATGGTTATCGGCAGGGTAGAGAATTTTTGAAATATTTTCAGCCATAGCGCGTTGCTCAATAGCGCGAATATATTCACCTTGGTTAAATGCCGACATATCAAATTCTTCACATTCGGCGCTCCAAAGGCGAAGGGTATTTACAGTTTTACCGTCCTTACCCGCAACACAAAGGTCATAAGGCATTGCACGGACAGTCTGATAATTTTTGTGCTCAACTCGGTGGTGGCCGTTTTCCCACCAATCGTTAACCTCGCCGTCAAAGTTTACATTAACCGCACTTTCGGGTTTTGGCTGAAGCCATACTCCGCCGCCTGGGAGCCAGAAGTCAGGCATTTCGGTCTGCCAACCCTCAACTAATTTTTGGCGGAAGATACCAAGCTCGTAACGGATGCAGTAACCCATTGAAGAGTAACCGCCGCTTGAAAGAGCTTCAAGGAAACAGGCAGCCAAACGGCCAAGACCGCCGTTGCCAAGACCTGCATCGGGCTCAAAATCGTAAAGATTATCGAGCTTTACGCCAAACTTTTTGAGGGCTTTTGCCATTGTATCGGTAAGGTCCATATTATAGAGATTGGTTTTGAGACTGCGTCCCATAAGGAATTCCATACTCATATAATAAACGGTTTTTGCTTCCTTTTGGTTGCGTTCTTTTTTAAATGCTGCGCGGCGCTCGTTCATAAGGTCTAAAAGTGCCAAAACGCAAGCGTTATAATAAAGCTTATCTGAAGCCTGTTCGGGCAACACGCCGAGGTTTTGCGAAAGCTTCTTTTCGATAAGCGCTGAAAGATTGGCGGGTGTAATTTTTGCCATTTTTACATCTCCTTGGATAGTACTGTATATATAATACATTATTTACAGAAAAATTTCAAGTATTTAGTATAGCTAAAATATAACTAAAATTTGTATAATTTACACAAAAAAACAGTTTTCAAAATCAAAAGGTGGATAACTTTTCGTCGAATAGTCTAATTTTTGCTATGTTTTGGTATATAGTATAATATTCAAAAGCAAAATAAATGTTGAACCACGGAAAATTTATGCTTGATTTTTTTTAGGTGTTATGGTAGAATATATGAGCATTTGATTTCACCCGAACCTTTACGGGTGTCTTCTTGCCGAAAAAATCGACATTGAAGCAGATGGTCCTCTGGCAAAAGCGTTACGAACATCTGGTAAAAAATTAAGGAGGAAAAACCATGGACGTAATTAAGGAATTAACTGCTGAACAACTTAAAAAAGATGTTCCCGAAATTTTAATCGGTAGCACCGTTAAGGTTCACGTTCGCATTAAGGAAGGCGAAAAGGAAAGAATTCAGGTTTTCGAAGGCACTGTTATTGCTAAAAACAACAGCGGCATTGCTGAAACCTTTACTGTTCGCCGTGTATCTTATGGTGTTGGCGTTGAA
>JAFYLF010000092.1 GCA_017537195.1 Clostridia bacterium | reverse complement strand
CACAATTTGGGCAGTCTGTTTTTTCATATTTTACTATACGATAATTTTAATGTAAACTCTATTTTTTCTTTTGGCGAAATATAAGAGCAAACATTTTCTTTTTGCGCATTTTGGGGACTATCGTACGGGGCGGAACACGGCTCAAGAGCAATATTATACATATTGTTAAGGTCGCCTGGATTTACCCAAACGCCAAGATATTTTATAACATCATTATCTAATTCAACATTTACCTTTGTTTTGTTTTTTGGGTAAACAACACCGCATTTTAGTTTCGGCAAGAATTCTGTATAATAAAATTTGTAGTTTTTATTTCCTATACAGGGAAGTATATGAGCAGTGCTTTCGCTTTCGGGATTGCCAAACATAATTTTCATAGGGCTGTCCTTTGGAAAATTACTTGTAACGTAAGCGCCCTGCTCGCCTTTGAACATCATATGTCCTGCCCAAATATACGGAAAATCATAATCGTTATGATTTTCAATGGTATACCTAATGCACAAAGTATTGTTTTGTATGTATGCGCTCTTTTTGTAAGTTATGTCAAGCGACGGCAAATAACAGGAAAATTGAACCTTGTCGTCTATTATTTCGGTATCATGTTCACGTCGACACACTTCCCCGTGATCAAGATAATCTAAACCATTTATTTTACAAGGGTCAATAGTCGGAAACATATCGTCAAATGCGCTACACTCACTTTTTACGTAGTCTGAATCAAGAAAAAGTCGCTTATATTCCTTGTTTGGCGCTTGTGCCAAAAGTTCTTCGCCTTCTTTTGTTTTAAAAGATGCAAGTTTGCCACCATCCAAATGCAAAAAAACAGCCGAAAAATGTTCACTTTCAATACTTATTGCAGGACGATCTTTGTAAAATGTTTTTTTAATCATAATTTTCACCGCTTTTAACCTAATTTTTTATTCTCCGCTAAGCTTATCAATCTTAACTGCAGTTATGGTTTTATCAAAATTTTCTTCTGCCTTGTTCTTGTTTTTTAAGAAAATATATTTGTGCAAAATATCTATTATTATAATTTGAGATTGAATCAAAGGAAAATCGGAATCGAGGTACTTGTTTATATCGCGAATTGTGGTGCAAATATTTACATTGGAAATATTATGTAACGGCGAATTATAAAAATCACTAATTGTTATTACTTTGGCTCTTTGAGCTTTAGCAAGCTTGGCAGCTTCAATGATAGGTTTAGTTCTTCCTGAGGAGGAAAAAAGGAACAGTATATCATCTTTTTTTAACAAAGAAGCTGTCATTTTTGAAACAACAATATCACTATTGAAGGAACAACCGCTTTTTAATCTGAAAAATTTTATATAAGCATATTGAGCAGAAATAGAAGAGGTACCCAACCCAAAAAAGTGAATATGCTCCGCCTTGTTAAAATATTCAAGTATCTTTTTAATGCTTGCTTCCGTTATAGCTTTGTAGCCGTTATGAATAACATCAACAGTAAAATCGTGAATTCGCTTGCTTATTGTATCAATTGAATCCAATTCCGAAAAGGACAAAAATTCTTCAGAAAAAATATTATCTTCTTCGGTAGCTTTGTTTAACTCATTTAAAATAGTTTTTTTAAATTCTTTAAAGCCCGATAAACCTATTTCTTTAAAAAATCTGCAAACGGTGGAATAACTTGTGTTAGTATTGTCAGCTATCATGTCAATTGTCATGGAATTAATTTGAGATAGGTTATTCAAAAAATAATTAGCCAATGTACTTTGAGCATTGTTCTTTGAGTTTTTTAATTTATTTAACTGTAAAAAACAAATATTTTTCATATTTACCACCATTTACAATAATAACATCTTGTGACATAAAAGTCAATAATATATCATAAAACTAAGAAAAACTATGAGTGTTTGATATAGAATTATGTCATATAAATAGATTATAATTAAAGTACAAAAATGTTTTAGGAGGAGTTTTTTATGTTGAAATATTCTGTTTTTTTAGGAAATGTAGGCAGTTGCTATGATAGGTATTGTCCAGAATATTCAAAACCATTCAGTTTGAAAGAGCTTTTCACACGAGCCACATCAATTGAAAAATTAGATGCAGTTGACTTGGTAACGGATTGGGAAATGATGAGTAAGAAATCCGAAATCAAGCAATTATTGAAAGAAACAGGTTTAAAAGTAGGCTCTTTGGCAGTTGATACATTTGCAAATCCTTTATACAAAAAAGGTAGTTTATCCTCAACCGATAAGGAAGTCAGAGACAGAGCAATTGAAGATTCAAAGGCGGTTATTGATTTCGCAAGTGAAATAGGATGTTCTATAGTAACTCTTTGGCCCGGTCAAGACGGTTACGATTATATTTTTGCGGCAGACTATATTAAAGAGCGCCAACTTTTTGCAGATGGTGTTGAAGAGCTTTGCAAATACAATCCTGATATTACTATCACACTTGAGTATAAAATAAAAGAACCTCGCACACACTCTTATATCAGCACAGTGGGTGCTACCCTGTTAATGATAGAAAAGATTGATTTGCCCAATTTAGGTATAGCGCTTGATTACGGACATGCAGCCCTTGGATACGAAACACCGGCAGAGGCAGTAGCAATGTGCAAGATGTATGGCGACAGATTAAAACACATCCATATAAATGACAACTATCGTTTATGGGATGATGATATGATTGTCGGTTCGGTTCACACTCTTGAATATTTAGAGTTTTTCTATTGGTTAAAAAGAACAGGATATAACGGTTATCTTGTAATTGACCAGTTCCCTTACAGAGAGGATGGAAGAGACGCTGTAAGCGAAAGCGCAGAATGGTTAGATGCCTTGCAAAAGGTTGCAGACAGAATTGATGAAGAAGAATTAAAGAGTGTACTTGCTAAACGCGATGGCGTTGCTTCAAGTAAGTATATGAGAAAATTATTGTTTGGAGATTAAAAAATGAAAAATATATTAAAAGCACCGTTTATTAAAGAATTGGGAGAAATAGCAGATAATATGTATCGTCAAGGTTGGAACGAGAGAAACGGCGGTAATATAAGTGTATTATTGGACGAAAAAGAGGTTCTTCCGTACATAAATAAGAATAAAATTATAAGAGATTTAGAATTCAAAGGTGAGTTTCCATCATTTGCAGGAAAATATTTTTTGATTACAGGTACCGGAAAATATTTCAAAAACATATCCAAAAATCCCGAAGCGAATTTGGGAATAATTCGTATATCGGATGACGGTAAGAACGCTCATTTGTTATGGGGATTTTCTGATGGCGGAACATTTACAAGTGAAGTTGCTATGCACTTAGGTGCACACAGAGAGAGATTGAAAATTGACCCTAATCACCGTGTTGTCATGCATGCGCATCCAACCTGCACCGTTTCTATGACACATATTCATTCGTGGGATGAAAGGGAGTTTACAAGATCTATTTGGAGTACTTGTACTGAATGTATTGTAATTTTTCCAGACGGTATAGGTGTATTGCCATGGATGGTTTCAAGCGGTCCGGAAATCGGTCGCATATCGGCCGAAAAGTTCAAAGAATTTAGAATTCTTGTGTGGGCATTGCATGGTTGTACTGTAACCGGAACTTCGCTTGACGAAGCATTTGGTCTTTTAGAAACGGTCGAAAAAGGCGCGACTATATATAACAATATTTGGCAATGCGAAAACCGTAAATCTATAGACGATAAAATGCTTATGGAAATATGCAAAGATTTTAATATTACACCAAAAGAAGGTTGGTTAAATCCGCAATAATTAATTTAAAGTCATTCATGCGTTACAACCATAAGAAATTATTTCGGCTTATGTTTTCAATATGACGATAAACATACAAAAACCGCTCAAGGAAAAATCCTTGAGCGGTTTAAACTTTGTGTTTTATTAACAATCGATTCCATTTGAAATGTTTTCTAAAATATCGCTATACATTATATTATAACCGAAAGCTGAATCCGCATTTTCCAAGAATACAGTTTCACAATTAAGAACTTCTAAACTTCCGTCTTCATAGGAAATTTCCACTTCACTTAAAACTGTGTAACTTCCGTCAGCGTTATTTACGACTGTTACAATTTGGTGAGTGTAGATATTATATCCACGGGGAAGTATATAAACAAACCCTTCTTTTTCGGTTTCACCTAAAAAGGTGAAATCGTTATAAATTTTACCGTACATATTGAAAACATAATCTTTAAGATAAGTTTCGCCGATGTATGAGTCTTCTGATAAATCAAGAAGAGCTAACACTGAATTATTTGCCAGTGTGCTGTCATCATAGAAATCGTTATTATAAACAAAATTATGATTAAGCATATTTTCAAAACGGGTATTAAGCGCCTCGTTTTGATTTTCATTTTTTGAAACCGTTATAACTTCAGTATTTTGTTTTTTGGAATCATTAACGCTTACACCGTCAGTCTTAACACATGCAAAAGACAGTACTATGACGCAAACTGTCAGCAATAATGAAAATATAACATTCTTACGCATAATACCGCCTCCTTTGTTTCTATATACTAATTATATACGCTTCACTACAAAAACTCCAAAAACAATTCAGTTACAAATTATTTCATTCTTGTAATTTTTAACCCCAAATTTTGCCTTAAAAATTAACATTTTGTAATCTTTTATATTTGTTACTGAAATTTTTAATAAATAAAACGCTTCTATTTACTACAAATTGCATAAATTTATTAGTTTTCAATAATTTTTTCAGAACTATTTTATAACTTTTGGTTGTATTTACTAAAAATGTGTGATATACTTAATTTTGTAAACTATTTATCTAAAGGAGTGCATCAAATTGAAAGACTATACTCAAGACGCCATCCGCAATGTTGCCCTTTTGGGACATGGCGGTTCGGGCAAAACTACTTTGGCTGACGCCATACTCTATTACGGAAAGGCAACCGACCGTATAGGTAAGATAGGCGACAGTACAACAGTAATGGATTTTGATGCCGAAGAAAAGAAGAGAAAAACCTCGGTTTCCACTTCGGTTTACTCGCTCGAAATCGGCGACAGTAAACTTAATATTATAGATGCTCCCGGTCTTTTTGACTTTGCAGGCGGTGTATATGAAGCCTTAACCGCCGCTGACAGCGCAATTATCGCAATTTCAGGTAAATCAGGTCTTACAGTAGGCGCAAAACAAGCCTTTGAAAAGGCACGTGCTTTAAATAAAAGCGTTGCTTTCTTTGTTGGTAAGCTCGATTCCTCACATGCTCACTTCTACCGTGTGCTTTCGGCTCTTGCAGGTCAATACGGCGCAGTAATTTGCCCTGTTATTGTTCCCTACCTTGAAAACGAACAGGTTAAGTGCTACATAAACCTTATCGAAAACAAGGCTTATGCGTGTACAGGTCTTGAAATCAAAGAAATGCGTATGCCCGTAAGCGAAGAAATCGACAATATGAGAAGTATGCTTCTTGAGGCTATCGCCACTACCGACGAAGAGCTTATGGAAAAATATTTCGCAGGTGAGGAATTCACCACCGAAGAAATGCTTCAGGGTATGGCTATCGGTGTTAAAAGCGGTGACATTTGCCCCGTTTACAGCGGTGTTCAGCAAAATGGTGACGCTGTATCTATGATGGTTGATAATCTTTTGAAGGTTCTCCCTTCTGTTGCTGACTCTAAATATACTAATGCCGAGGGCGAAGAAAAAACCTTTGACGCTTCGGGCGAACCCGCACTTTGCGTATTCAAAACTATTGCTGACCCATTTGTTGGTAAGCTTTCCTACTTCAAGGTTTTATCGGGTGTTATTAAAAATGATATCCGACTTATAAACAACCGCACAGGTGATGAAGAACGTCTTTCAAAGGTTATGTGGCTTAAAGCCTCAAAGCAAGAGGATGCAGGTTCTATTTCTGCGGGTGACATCGGTGCAGTGGCAAAGCTCGGCAATGTTTTAACTGGCGACACTTTATCCGCAAAAGGCGATATCGCTATCGCTAAAATCGATTTCCCACATCCTAATCTTTCGGTTGCGGTTTATCCAAAGGCTAAAGGCGATGAAGAAAAAATCGCACAGGCATTCAACCGTATGGCAGAAGAAGACCCGACAATTAAAGTTTTCAATGATAAAGAAACCAAAGAACTTATTTTATCGGCACTTGGCGAACAGCATATTGATGTTATCGTATCCCGCCTTAAAGCTAAATTCGGCGCAGAGGCAGAACTTAAAAAGCCGAAAATCGCATACCGTGAAACAATCCGCAAACCCGTAAAAGTTCAAGGACGCCACAAGAAACAGTCAGGCGGTCACGGTCAGTTCGGTGATGTTTGGATTAGATTTGAGCCTTGTGAAAGCGAAGAATTAGTATTCTGTGAAGAAGTATTTGGTGGCGCAGTTCCCAAGAACTTCTTCCCTGCAGTTGAAAAAGGTCTTCGTGATTCTTGCCAAAAAGGCGTTCTTGCAGGTTACCCAATGGTAGGTCTAAAGGCTACGCTTTATGACGGTTCTTACCACCCTGTTGACTCTTCGGAAATGTCATTTAAGATGGCGGCAAACATCGCTTATAAAGACGGTATTCCGCAGGCATCTCCCGTACTTCTTGAGCCTATCGGCACATTAAAGGTTTTAGTTCCTGATGAAATGCTCGGCGATGTTATTGGTGATATTAACAAACGCCGTGGCAGAATCATCGGTATGAACCCTTGCGAAAACAAGATGCAGGAAATCATCGGCGAAGTGCCTATAGCCGAAATGTCCGACTTCTCAACCGCAATGCGTTCAATCACCCAAGGTACCGCAACCTTTACTTTGGAAATTGAAAGATACGAAGAAGTTCCCGCACAGATAGCGCAAAAGGTTATTGAAAGTTCAAAAGAATAAAATAAACGAAAAGAAGCCGTGTAAACGGCTTCTTTTCGTTTTAAGGGGAGAAAAAATTCTTAAAACTTTTGGTTTTAAAAATATACCTTAAGGGTGCGGCTCCCTTTTGGGTACGAGTATATAATAAACTAAATTTATGTCTTTTTTATTAACAAATTTAAAAAATTTTTTAAAGAATATAAATTATTCCTTCTGTCAATAATAATCTCGAAAGGAATGATTTTATGAAATATACGCAATACTCCCGCAAAAGAAAAGGGAGTTCCGCTTTTTATATTGTAATTGCGCTTTGTCTTGTTTTAATCGGTGTGGCGGCTTGGTTTGCATTTTCGAAAATAAACGCCACAGAGCCTAAGGGTAATTTATCTTCAATGGAAAGTCAGTTTGAAAGCAGTATGGAAGAATATACCGAAGATAATTCCTCATATAATAATAGTGAAAACAATGTTATAGATTTCACCGAATCAAACCCGACGGGCGAACAAGTCAGCGACCAGGAATACACTTCTAAACCTGAACCCAAAAAAGAAAAAACCTATACTATGCCTATAAACGGCGAAATTTTAAAAGATTTCAGCCTCCAAGCGCTTCAGTATTCCGCAACCTATGGCGATATGCGAATTCATGCGGCAGTTGATATCGCTTGCAGTGAGGGAACACTTATAAGCGCTGTGAGTGACGGAAAAGTTCAGGATATTGAAACCACCGCAGACTATGGCAAAATTGTGACTATCGACCACGGTGACGGACTTGTTATAAAATACTGCGGACTTAAAAATGTGACCTGTGAAAAGGACACCGCAGTTCGTATGGGTGACAGCATTGGCGCTGTTGGAACTATCCCCTCAGAATGCTCGGACCAGAGCCATCTTCACATTGAAGCCTTTGAAAACGGAAAGAGCATTTCCATCTTAAAATTTTTTGAATAATACTGCCCTCGGAAATTATTCGCTTAGGGGCAAAAGATAAGCCGTCGCAAGACGGCTTTTTTCTTATATTGACAAATTTAGACAAAACATTTAAAATATAAGTAGTTGTTTTGAAAGGTGGGTTTTATGAAATACGCTATCCTTTATAATCCGCATTCCTGCGGAGAAAACGGTCTTAAAATCGCCCGTGAAATTGAAAACCTAATGCAAGGCAGTTTTACCTATCACGACCTGACTGAACTTGATTCACTTAATAACTTTATTGAAAGTTTGCCAGAAGATACCGGTGTAGTGCTGACAGGCGGTGATGGCTCTTTAAATAGCTTTGTTAATAATATTGATACTTCTACAGATAAAAAAATTTATTTCTACGCTTCAGGAAGCGGTAACGATTTTGCACGTGATATCGGTTTTAAAAAGCGGACTAAACCCATCATTATAAATGATTACATAAAAAATCTTCCCACCGCCCTGATAAACGGTAAAACCTATAAATTTTTAAATTGTGTCGGTTCAGGTATGGACGGCTATTGCTGTGGCGAGGTTGAGCGGCTTCGTGCCCTTTCAAAAAGAAGAGGTAATTATCTCTACGCCGCAATTAAGGCTTTGCTTTTTGCCTATAAACCCTGCACTGCATATGTTACGGTAGATGGTGAAGAATACAGATTTGAAAACACCTGGCTTGTTCCTACAATGAACGGTAGATTTTTCGGCGGCGGATTTATGGCAGCCCCAACCCAAGACCGCCTAAACGCTGACAGCACACTCTCGCTCGTAGCAATGCACAGTAAAAACTTTTTCAAAATAGTAACTGCATTTTTGCTTATAATGAAAGGCAAACATACTATAATGAAAAGTATGATAAAGGTGATAAAAGGTCACGAGATTTCAGTAAAGCTCTCCCGTAGCGCTACCCTTCAAATTGACGGAGAAACAATTCCCGATGTTACAGAATATACCGTTTCTTCAGCAAAGAAAATCGTCAAAGCATAAAACTCGGAATTTTCCGAGTTTTTTTATTTTTTCTATTGACATTTGTAAAATAGTGGATATAATATAATTAAAAAGTGTCTTATTTAAGACAGTTTTGGAGGTGCGCCGTTGAAATTTCAAGATTTGTTTTTACTTGAAAACTTAAACAATGATAATATCAGTGAAATTGTAAAACTGTTACCGCCATCACAAACCTTTGAAAAAGGCGCCACCATATATTCCAACACAGTATTTAATAACGCGCTGGGCTTTATTATAAAAGGTACAGCCTTTGCGGTTTCAAACAACCAAGACAAAATTATGCTTAAAATGTTTGAAAAAGGTATGTGCTTCGGTGCGGCGGCACTCTTTGGCGGAAAAGATACTTATGTCAGCACCATTACCGCCAAAACCGACTGCGAAATTTTATTTTTAAGCGAAGATACACTTAAAATAGTTTTCGAAAAATATCCACAAACCGCAATAAATTATATAACCTTTTTATCCGATAAGGTGCGTTTTTTAAATAATAAACTTTGCGTGATTTCCTGTTCAGCCGCCGAAGACACCCTTTACACCTACTTTTCTTCGGTTGCCGACAGCGAAGGTTACGCTCAAATCCCTAAAAATATGACCCGTTTTGCCAAAACGTTAGGTTTAAGTCGAGCCACTTTATACCGTGCACTTGATATTTTGCTGAAAAACGGCAGTATTTTAAAGGAAAATAATAATATAAAGGTGATAAAAAATGAAAAAACTAATTAGCATTCTCTTGATTCTTGTACTCGCACTTTCGCTGACTGCTTGCGGTGTTAATGTGAAAGAAGTAAAAGCAAATGTTTACGGTATTGCAGGTCCAACCGGTATTGGTCTTGCTAACCTTATGAAAGACGCAAAGGCTGACGGTGGTAGCCTTGACTACAACATAGCACTTGCCGCTTCTAACGACGAAATTGTGGCTAAAATCACAAATAAAGAAGCCGACATTGCCGCTGTTGCTACAAACCTGGCTTCCACCCTTTACAACAAAACAAACGGCGGTATCAAAGTTTTGGCTGTTAACACTTTAGGTGTTTTAAATGTTGTGGCAAAGGGTGTAGAAGTAAACTCTATTGCCGACCTTAAGGGCAAAACAGTTTACTCAACCGGTCAGGGCGCAAATCCCGAATATATTTTAAATAAAATTTTAGAAGCCAACAATCTTAAAGTGGGCGAAGATGTGACGGTTGAATTTGTATCCCAACCTGCCGAGCTTATTGCAAAAATCGTACCACAAAAAGAAGCTATCGTAATCGCACCCCAACCCGTTGCTACCACTATTACCGTTCAGGATAAAGAGGCAAAAATCGTTATAAATCTCAATGATGAGTGGAACAAATTGGGCGACAAAAAGCTTGTTATGGGTTGCATTATTGCCCGTAGCGAGTATGTAGAAGAAAACCCCGAAGCTATTGAGGCTTTCCTTAAAGACTACGAGGCATCAATTAAAGCAGTAAGCGAAGATATCGACGGTACCGCTACCGCTTGCGAAGAATTCGGAATCATTCCAAAGGCTGCCATTGCTAAAAAGGCAATCCCCTATTGCAACATAGTATTTGAAGACGGCGACGAAATGAAATCAGACCTTTCGGCTTATTTAGACTTCTTATTTAAGGCAAATCCAAAGAGCGTTGGCGGAAAACTCCCCGCAGACGATTTCTACTATGGCAAATAAGACATTAAAGAAAACCGCCATACTAATT
>JAFYLF010000012.1 GCA_017537195.1 Clostridia bacterium | reverse complement strand
CTTGCCGGCTTTCAAATGTATTTTTGCAATATCTACAAACATTATTGTTCCTCTTCAAAATCGTCTTCAAATTGGGCCGCAAATTCGGCTTCAGACGCTAAAAATTCTTCTAAAAGTTCTCTGGCCTTATCATAATCAGATTGGTCTACGTAAATTTCTTCCGAAGCGAAAGCACCGCCGAAAATAACCTTCATATTATCCTCTTGCGGCTGAGAATATGGAATTTTGTTGTCGGCCAGCACGTCTTTAAAAATCTCTGCCGAAACCACGTCTTCAAAAGTGGTGAGCAATACCGGCTCTACTTCTTCGTCCAATTCCACTTCTCTTGTGAGGTCTGCACCGCAAATGGGGCAAATTTCTGCATCGTCTTCACAAGCCAAATTACATACGTGACAATTTTTCATAAAAAAGCCTCCTTGGAATTTTAAAAAACAAGCCCGAATGCGAGCATTCGGGCGTTTTAATTACTGTTCTACTGCGTAGATACTAACCTGCTTACGGTCTCTGCCTACTCTTTCAAACTTAACCTTGCCATCGATAAGGGCAAATAAAGTATCGTCAGAACCGCGGCCTACGTTATTACCTGCGTGAATGTGGGTTCCTCTTTGACGAACGAGGATATTACCGGCCAAAACATACTGACCGTCAGCACGCTTAACACCAAGACGCTTGGACTCACTGTCACGGCCGTTCTTTGTAGAACCAACACCCTTTTTATGAGCGAATAACTGAATGTTAATCTTTAACATTTTTTGCACCTCCATAAATTTTTAAATTGTTGCTATAATCTTCTGACAAAGCAGTTAAATGAAGCTTTAGTCCCAAAAGCACCTTAACGGTAGCATCGCTCGGATTTTTACAAACGAAGAGCATTTTGCCGTCGTCCACCTCAATGTCGGCTTTATCGCCAATAATTTCGGTAACCGTGTTTGCCGCCATGTAAGCCGCACTCGAAACTGCTGCGCAAACTATTTTGCCAAATTCGTCATCACAGTCACATGAACTGTGACCACTGATTTCAAACCCGTATGAGTCTTTATCAGCTAAAAATTTTACACTTGTCATACCTATTAGCCGATTTCGGTAATTTGTACTTTAGTGTAGGGTTGTCTGTGACCCATCTTACGAGCAGAGCCTTTCTTGGGTTTGTAAGTGAAGACAGTGATCTTCTTACCCTTGCCGTTCTTTAAAACGGTGCCTTTTACGAAAGCATCCTTAACGTAGGGCTTACCAACCTTTAAAGTTCTGTTGTTTACAGCAACAACCTTGTCGAAGGTAACTTCTTCGTCAACTTGTGCGTTAAGCTTTTCGATGTAGATAACATCGCCGTTTTCTACACGGTACTGCTTTCCGCCGGTCTCAATAATTGCGTACATTTTTTCACCTGCTTATTTTCAGTCTCGCTACAATAGGCGTGCGCAAAATCGGCGCAACTTAAAAAGCCCACAATATGCGGCTTAACCATTCTACCATACGTCTTCCGCTTTGTCAAGCAAAAAAATACATTTTTTATTCGGGTTTTCGATTGACATATATTATATACTTATAGTATAATTTGATAAGATATGTTTGGAGTTGACAAAAATGGTAAATAAAAGTATAAAAAAATTAGTTTGCTACGGAATAGAGTGCGGTCTTTTAAATAAACGCGACGAAATTTTTGTCGCAAACCGTATTTTAGAAATATTAAACCTTGACGAATTCTGCTGTGAAGAGTATTTTTCCGATGTAAATTTGGAAGAAACCTTAAAGGAACTTCTTGACTTTGCAGTAGATAAAGGTATTATTGACGATAATATCACAGAGCGTGATTTGTTTGACACGAAACTTATGTCGGCTTTAATGCCAAGACCGAGCGAGGTTACCGATAAATTTTATTCCCTTTATGAAAAGTCGCCCAAAAAGGCTACTGATTGGTACTACAGATTCAGTTGCGACAGTGATTACATAAGACGCTACCGCGTTAGCAAAGATATGAAATGGATAACCAAAACCCAATACGGTGACCTTGATATTACAATCAACCTTTCGAAGCCTGAAAAGGACCCAAAGGCTATCGCTGCAGCTAAAAACGCCAAGCAATCAGGTTATCCCAAATGTATGCTTTGCAAGGAATGTGAAGGCTATAAAGGCAGACTAAACTTCCCTGCCCGTCAAAATCACCGCATTATTCCCATTACAATAAGCAATACCGACTGGTGTATGCAATATTCCCCTTATGTTTACTACAACGAGCACTGTATAGTTTTTAATGCCGAACATACCCCAATGGCAATAAACACCGCCACTTTCAGAAAGCTTTTAGATTTCGTGAAGCTTTTCCCCCATTATTTCGTAGGTTCTAATGCTGACTTACCTATCGTGGGCGGTTCCATTTTAAGCCACGACCATTTTCAAGGGGGCAACTACACCTTTGCGATGGCAAAAGCCCCAATTGAAACCGAGCTTAATTTCAAGGGATTTGAAGATATAAAAGCAGGTATTGTTAAGTGGCCAATGTCGGTTATTCGTCTTTCTTGTCCTGACACTGAACGCCTTATCTCTTTTGCGGACAAAATTTTATCAGCTTGGAGAAGTTATACCGACCAAAGCGCATTTATTTTCGCTGAAACCGACGGCACACCTCACAACACAATAACACCCATTGCACGCAAAGTCGGTGACAATTTCCAACTCGATTTGGTACTTCGTAACAATATCACAACCGAAGAACATCCAATGGGTGTTTACCATCCCCATGCCGAACTTCACCACATAAAAAAGGAAAATATCGGTCTTATTGAAGTTATGGGCTTGGCAGTTCTTCCCGCCCGTCTTAAAAACGAAATGGCGCTACTTAAAACCGCCATACTGGAAAACCGCGACATAAAAGCGGATGAAGTTCTACAAAAGCACGCTGCTTGGGCAAAGGAAATAAAAGAAAAATACCAAAACATAAATAAAGAAAATATCGACAAGATAATAGAAGATGAAATTGGTATTGTTTTCTCTAAAGTTTTAGAGCACGCCGGAGTTTTCAAAACCACCACAGACTTTTTACGCTTCACAAAGGAAATTAAGTAATGTTCGAAACCGTTTTAACACAAGTAGTAATTCTTTTTATACTAATCTTTTTAGGTCTCACTCTTACCAAAACCAAGGTGTTTACCGAAAATGGTATCAAAGGTATGACAGATTTGGTGCTGTATCTTGTAACACCATGTGTTATGATTAAATCCTTTGCAAGAGAATTTAGCCCCAAGCTTCTGAAAAATCTTTTGTTAAGTATAGGTCTTACCTTTTTACTTCATTTAGTATTTATTCTGATTTCAAAGCTTGTGCTTCGAAGCAAAAACATCACACGGCAAAACGTTTTGCAATTTGCTGTGATTTTCTCAAACTGCGGTTTTATGGCAATTCCGCTGCTGCAAGCATTATTAGGCGATGACGGCGTTTTCTACGGATCAGGATATATTGCCGCATTCCAAGTGGCAATCTGGAGCTACGGTATATTTCTTATAGGTGGCAAAGAGGCTATATCAGTCAAAAAAATGTTTGTAAATCCGGGTGTTATAGGATTTATATTGGCTTTGGCGGTATTTTGCATTGGAATTCCGTTGCCAAAGGTTATTTTCGAACCCGTTTCATATATGGCTTCACTTAATACGCCTTTACCAATGCTTATAATCGGTTATCATTTGGCAAACAGTAATGTTTTGCAAGGACTAAAAGATATAAAATTGCTTTTCACCTGTGTTTTAAGGCTTTTTATATTACCCATAATTGCAGTTTTCATATTTTATCTTTTAGGTCTTCACGGTGCACTTCCATTAGCACTTTCAATTTGCGCCAGTGCGCCGACAGCCGCACTTGTTACAATGTTTGCTTCAAAATTCGAAAGCGATACTGCACTTTCAGTAACAGCAGTTTCACTCACCACATTATTATCCATAGCAAGTATGCCTGTTGTAATAACATTGGCAGAAGCTTTACTGAAATAAAAAATGAAAAAACCAGAATATATAAAAGAACCCACCCCCTTACAATGCGGACAGGCAGTCCTTGCCATGCTCGCAGGGGTGAGTGTTAGCGAAATAATAAACCTATTAAATAACGAGCGTGAGACAACATTAAAAGATATGTTTTATTGCCTCGATTATTATAACTTTTCTTATGATAAGCAAAGAAAAGAAGTACAAAATAAAACCGAATTGCCCAAAATAGCGATTTTAAGTCTTGAAACCCCTCGTTGTTGGCACTGGTCGCTCTACTTCGACGGCGTCTTTTACGACCCCGAACACGGAATTTTAAATGATTTTCCCGAGGCAAGACGCAGGTACTATTGGGAAATAAAGGAGAATATATGTTAGAACTCAAAAATGTCTCGTTTTCGGCCGAAAATGATAACGGACAAAAACAAATACTTAAAGACATAAACCTTAAAATAGACGAGGGCTTTGTTGTAATCACTGGTCCAAACGGCGGTGGTAAATCTACCCTTGCTAAAATAATTGCCGGTATTATTACCCCCCAGAGCGGACAAATTTTATTGGACGGTAAAGATATCACAAACCTTTCTATCACCGAACGTGCAAAGTTAGGTATCAGCTTTGCTTTCCAGCAACCCGTTCGTTTCAAGGGTATTACTGTACACGACCTGATAAGCCTTGCGTCAGGTAAAGCAATAAGTGTTGCCGATGCTTGCGCTTATCTTTCCCAAGTAGGTCTTTGTGCCAGAGATTATATCAACCGTGAGGTTAATGCTTCCCTTTCGGGCGGTGAGCTAAAAAGAATTGAAATAGCAACTGTTCTAGCTCGTGGCACCTGTGTTTCACTTTTTGACGAACCCGAAGCCGGAATCGACCTTTGGAGTTTCAATAACCTTATAAAAGTTTTCGAAAAAATGCACGATACCTTGGGCGGTTCGATTATCATAATCTCCCACCAAGAACGAATTTTAAACATTGCTGACAAAGTAATTGTTGTAGCAAACGGCACTGTAAGTCAAGAAGGTAAAAGAGAAGAAATTTTACCGTATCTTCTCGGCAAAGCCGATATTGCTTGCAAGGTGCTTACCGCCAACTGTGAGGAATAAATATGAACAATCAAGAATTAGAACTACTTAAAATGATTGCCGATATTGAGGGTACACCATCGGGAGCTTTTAATATCCGAGCAAACGGCGCTTTGCAGTCAAGAAGCGTTACTGAAAATATTGATATCAGAGAAAAAACCGACGGTAACGGAATTGAAATCATAATAAAACCAAACACAAAGGGCGAAAAGGTTCATATTCCTGTAATTATAAGCCAAAGCGGTCTTACTGAACTTGTTTATAACGATTTTATAATCGGGGAAAACTGTGATGTCGAAATTGTGGCAGGTTGCGGTATTCACAACTGTGGAAGTGAAGAATCTCGTCACGACGGTATCCACAGCTTCTTCGTTGGTAAAAATGCAACGGTAAAATATGTTGAACGCCATGTCGGTACGGGCGACGGTAAAGGGGACCGCAATATGAATCCCACCACCGTTATCAATATCGCCGAGGGCGGATATATGGAGATGGAAACCACTCAGATTGAGGGGATTAACTCTACCAAACGTGTGACAAAAGCACGACTCGACAAGGACGCAACCCTTGTTGTTCACGAAAAACTCATGACACACGACAGCCAGTACGCCGAAACCGATTTTGTGGTTGACCTTGACGGCGAAAATTCGAGTGCGAATGTTGTTTCACGCTCGGTTGCAAAGGATAATTCGAGTCAGTTATTCTTATCAACAATAAACGGAAATAACATTTGTAACGGCCACACCGAATGTGATGCAATTATTATGGATAAAGCGCATGTTTCGGCGGTGCCAAAAATTACTGCTAACCACATCGACGCTTCACTAATTCACGAAGCGGCAATCGGTAAAATTGCAGGTGAACAACTTATAAAACTTATGACCTTGGGACTTAATGAGCAAGAAGCCGAAGAACAAATTGTAAACGGATTTTTGAAGTAAAATAATCGCCGATAGATTCGATTGAATCTATCGGCTTTTTTCTAATAATTTATATGGGTTATTTTCAATATATTCCCAAATTTCTCTATAATCATTTTGATTGCGAATAACATGGTCGTAGAAAGAGCGTTGCCAAAGTGTCTTTCCAAATTCGTGCGTTGTAAATGATTTAAATCCTCCAATTACATCTTGTATTTGTAGGGGAGGGTCTCCGTGCCCTCCCGTTTCAATTTTAATAATCATATGTATATGATCTGGCATTATTATATATTTATCCACGCTGATATTGCCATAATGTACATTGATAAAATTGATTGCTTTATTCACCTTTTCGCCTATTGCTGTTAATTCGATTATCGGGAGGGCGCGGAGACCCTCCCCTACAATTTTAGATAATATCTTTCTTCTTTCATAAGTACATATCGTTATAAAATAATATCCGTTATTGCTATAATCGAAATTTTTAAGGCGTGTTGATTTTCTTTTTGGTAAATGGTTTTCCATTTCTAAAACAGCAACGCCGCAGCGCCGTAACTTACAAATGCAACGACCACTCCCGCTGTAATAACTCCTGTTGCGATTGCGGGGAATGATTTTTTAAGTGATATTCCCATCATTGCTGCTATAAGTGCTCCCGTCCAAGCGCCTGTTCCGGGAAGTGGTATTGCCACAAACAGCCACAGTCCCCAAGGGCCGTATTTTTCGATTGTATCTTTTTTAGAAAAGGCCTTTTCTTCCATTTTTGTAACAACCTTTGCCAAAAAGCCTTTTTGCTTACTCATCCAGGCAAAAATCTTTTTAATAAAGATGATTATAAATGGTACTGGGACTATATTGCCGATTATAGCAACTGGAAGTGCAACCCACCAATCAAGATCAAGAAGTTTTTCGGTAGCAATCGGTAAGGCGCCGCGAAGTTCAATTATCGGCACCATTGAAATTAAAAATGTAACAATGATTTTACCTATAAAGGTTTTCCACAAAAAACTCATAATAACTCCTAACCGCGTTTCAAGAACGAAAGCATTTTAACAACAAAAATCTTAATAAACTTAAAATTCAAAATTCCCATTAAAATAATAGATGCCGTCTGCACCGCAATGTTAAAGGGCAAATCGCACACCATAAACACTGTTTGCACTACCAAGATAGCGGTGTTTAGGATAACAGTTTTATAGTACATTTTAAAGGGTATATATTTTATAACATTTACCGCTCTTATTACAAATATAATCAAATAACTCACAAAGGTTGCTATAGCAGCGCCTTGAACACCTAAAGGCGACGGAATTAAAATAAAGTTTAATATAATGTTAAGCACCGCACCGACCATTGTGGTAAGGAACGAATTTTTGCTTCGCTTTTCAACAATGTAAACCGAGCCCATAAAATTGGTAAATGCGCTGAATACCATCGCTAAAGTGAGCATTGGAACATATTTCCAAGCCGAGAAAAAGGCATCGGTAGTGAGAATTTTTATAAGCGGAATTGAAAGCGCTACAACACCCGCTCCCACAAGGAACATTATGCTCTGGAACGAACCCCAAACCTTTGAAAAGAAATCAATATGTTCTTCTTTGTCGTTTTCCGATTCGGTAACGGCGGAAAACTGCCATGCTTGCATAAACACAGTTGAAATTAAGGTGAGCAAGGTCGGCAATTTGTAAGATACCGCATAAATACCGTTAGCATCCGCACCTTCAAAATAATTTACAAGATAGCGGTTTGAAACGCTTGTCACCCACCAAAAAATTGTGGCGGGTATCATTGGGATACTGTATCTTATAATCTCCTTAAAAATCGCTTTATCAATTTTAAGAGTCATATCACGCCAAAGCTTTTCACGAACAAATATAAGCAAAGCCGAAGCGGCATCAGCCAAAACAACCGATAAAACATATCCCGTAATGCCCAAATTGAAAACTGCCAAAAACAGAATATTAAGCACAATTACAAGAGACGTATTGATTATTCCCTGCACTGCAAAAAAGGCGGTACTGCCAAGCGCTCTTATATATTTTGAGCATAAGGAATGGTAGCAAGAGGCCATTGTATAAACCACAATAAGCCAGATATACCCGTCAAACTGATGGGTTAAAAACAAAATTGGGGCGATTATAAGAAACGCCAATCCGCCGAGAGTTATAGTAAATACACCTGAAGAAAACACACTACGTCTATCCAGTTTGCTATCCATTGCAAAACGAAAAACGCCGTCTGTAATGCCAAGTGAAATTACAGGCAACAAAAGATTTGCGGTTTGGGTTATAAGGTCGGCTGTGCCGTACTGCGAAGTGGTAAGATAGCCTGTATAAAAACGGACCATCAAAAACACGAGCAGCTTTGAGCCAAAAGTACCAAAACTTATAAGTGCCGTGTTTGAAACAAGGGTTTTATATTTATTCATATATATTATACTTCCCAAATTTTTTCCATATTTTATGTTACTATATTTATTTTAAAGTGTCAACCGAAATTTATATAACTATCCCTAGCGTAACCTACAATTCCATTATAACCCACAAGCGCCCAATCGGGAACACGGGCATATACCGTCACTTCACTGCCGTTTGGTATTCTACCAACAATAAACGCATCAGTTGAAGGGCGGGTGCGGACATTAAGGTTTCCCCCATTAGTTGCAACATTCGCTATTATAATGGGTTGCGGTGTATTAAATGGTATCCCAAAATATTCGGTAAGCGACAAAACAAGATTCGCCGCAATAAGCTCGATATTGTCCCTTATCCATTGCGCATCTTCTGCGTTATCGTGGTAAGCAATCTCAACAAGCACCCCAGGCGCTCTTGTGCGGGCAACTTCTCCGAGAGAGGTTGTTGGAACGGTCCGCACCCTATCGGGCAAAGGGTAAATGAGTTGTAAATTTTTTGCCACTATGTCAGCAAAGCGTTTACCCTCGGTACTTGCGGGGTAATAATAAACCTCGCTTCCCCTGACTGCTCCATTCCCCGCTGCTGTAGCATTTGAATGAAGCGCAAAATGCAAATCAAAAACACCGCTATTAGATGCGGCAATAGAAGATGCGGCGGTCATATCAGGAGTATTGCGGACGAACTGAATACCGCTTGCCGCAAGATAAGGCTCCATCGCATCAGCAATAAGGTTCATATAATACTCTTCATTTCCACCGCCATTATAGGGGTTAAATTCCTGTGTAGAGGGGCTTAAATATATTGTTGGCATAATAAAACCATCCTTTCACTTCAAAAATATGAAAAGAAAGGATGGGTTATGTTAAATTTTAAATTAGGTCTTTAATAACAGATAAAAACCAACAGTAAAGCGCTTCGCCAAGTTCCTGATAGACAGGGTCGCCATCGTGAGAACAGAGCATTGCAAATGTTTGTCCGATACGGCGAACTGTGTCACCGCCACGGCGAAAAGCCAAGTAATAGAACGAAAATGCGCCTGTATCCTGTGCGGTGTCATAAAGCGAAGGTTCTTCTTTTTTTATAACATCTAAAAAACCTTTTTGTGCCACACCGCAAAAAGCATCATCAGACGAAAACTGTTCAAAACCAACCGTCGCCGTAAACGACAGCAAAAATCTTCTTTGAACTGTCATTTCATAATCACATTCGTCATTTAAAGGATTATTCTGGGCGTCTTTTATAAATTCGTGCGCAACAGCTTCGCCCCACAGCCGAGCCTTGTCCTTATCTATAGAATAAGAACCGTCATTTTTGGGGTTTGTTTTATTTCTTTTTACATCCAAAGAGGGCTTGTCACCCGCAATTTTAATATCGCTATCATTAAAAACCAATTAAATCACTCCAAATTTTCGGCGTCCATTTTTTTAAGCGCCTGAGCTAACTGGTCTGGGCAAGAGGTGTTTTTAAAACCGCACTTAATATTTTCAAGACGATTTATAACATCTTTTACCTTCATACCCTTTACCAATGCGGCTACACCCTGTGTATTACCGTTGCAGCCGCCCTCAAAACGCACATTTTCTACAACGCCGTTTTCCACATCAATTACTATCTTTCTTGAGCAAACTCCATTAGTTTTATATGTGAATTGCATTTTATTTATTCCTATCTATCCTTAAATTTGTTACTGCGAACAGGGTGACGAAGCTTACGAAGAGCTTTTGCTTCAATTTGTCTTATACGCTCTCTTGTTACGTCAAACTCCATACCAACCTCTTCGAGAGTGTGGCATCTGCCGTCTTTAAGGCCGAAACGCAAACGGATAACAGCCTCTTCACGAGGAGAAAGGGTTTTAAGTACTCCGTCAATATCTTCGTTTGTAATAGTCTTCAAAGCCGCTTCGTCGGGAGCCAGCGCATCTTCATCACGTATAAAGTCCATAAGGCGAGAATCTTCCTCGGGACCTATTGGTGTTTCCATAGAAACAGGCTCTTGAGCGACACGCATAATTTCTCTGACACGCTCAACCGGTAAATCCATTTTTTCAGCAATCAATTCTTCACTCGGTTCAAAGCCGTTTTCGTGAAGAAGCTGACTTTGAATTTTCTTTAAACGGTTAATGGTTTCAACCATATGAACAGGGATACGGATAGTACGTGCCTGGTCAGCAATAGCACGTGTAATTGCTTGTCTTATCCACCAAGTAGCATAGGTAGAGAACTTAAAGCCTTTTGTATGGTCAAACTTATCAACAGCCTTAATAAGTCCCACATTACCCTCTTGAATAAGATCAAGGAAGTACATACCACGGCCTACATATTTTTTAGCAATACTTACAACAAGGCGAAGATTGGCTTCGGTAAGTCTTTGCTTTGCATATTGGTTACCCTCGGCAATCTTAATTGCAAGTTCAATTTCTTCTTCGCCTGACAAAAGCGGAACTCTTCCTATTTCACGAAGATATACTTTAACAGGGTCATCAAGTGAAAGCCCGTCAACCGACACATCGTCAGTTATCTGCTCAACATCAACCTCTTTTAAATCTTCCTCTGTGGGTTCTTCGTCGAAATCAATGTCCAAAATAGGCGGTTCCTCGAAAAGCTCCTCCAAATCTTCGGGAGCATTTTCAATGTCGTCTATACTGTTAGATGCAGTGGTTTCTTCCATTTCTAAATCTTTTTGGTTGTTGTTTTCCTGAATCTTAATATCTTCCATATTTATTCATTCCCTTTTGCTTTTTTATTTATAATTTCTTGCAATTTAGAAGCCCAATCGTCTGTATTTTCGGCTGTAGTGTTGCCAAAATCAAGCATCATATTCTCTTCTAATATTACCTTTATGCAGTCTTTTAATACAGTTTTTGCATTATTGCCTGCTTTGTTGCTGTTCTGAAGCACCACTAGATATCCAACTTCACCCGCCGAAAAGCTTTGGGCGAAAACCGAAATATCGGGGGTTTTGCCTTCAAGATTTACTTCGAGCAAGGTTTTATAAACCCTGTGGTTAAGATCGGTTATCATTTTGTCTTCTGGCAAATTTTCCCTTGCGAAATCAATAAAATCGGGATGCTGTAAAAGTACTGCTATTAGCGTTTCTTCCGCCGCAACACCCTTAACCGATTTACGCCGTTCGGGATTAATATCATCCTTTGTGTATTTAGGACGGATCACATCATTTATCTCTTTTTTACGCTCCGAGCGTTTATTTTGTTTTCGGTATTCCTCTACCTTTGATGTAAGCGCTGTTCTCGATACACCGTATTTTTCGCAAAGTCTTCCGATATATATATCACGCGCCATAATGTCGTCGGTAGCCGCGAGTATTTGCGCCGCATTTGCAAGATAACGAAGCCGTCCATCGTCAGTATCAAGAAGCAATCCGTCAGCCGCCATAAGCAGTTTATACTCAATATCGCTTACCGCTCCCGATAAAAGCGCTTTAAACCTGTCTGCTCCGTTATTTTTAATAAACTCGTCGGGATCTTTTCCATCGGGTATCACCACAACTCTGACATTAAGTCCCGTGTTCTGTAACAACTGTGATGCACGTCGTATTGCCTTTTGCCCTGCGGCATCGGCATCCAGCATCAACACTATTTCTTTAGTATATCTTGCTATTAAATTCACTTGTTCAGGCGTAAATGCTGTGCCTAAAGGCGCTACCGCATTACAAAATCCCGCCTGATGCAAGGAGATAACATCCATATTGCCTTCAACAAGAATTATCTGCTCTTGGCAATGGTTTTTAGCATAATTTATACCAAAAAGATTTTCACTTTTTTTATAAACAGGCGTGTCCGAAGTATTGACATATTTACCGCCCATCTTATCTTCGCCCGGCATGGCTCGTCCGCTAAAGCCCACTACATTGCCACGGATATTGATTATCGGGAACATTACCCTTTTTCGAAAACGGTCATAATAGCTTCCACGTTGGCTCTTGCCGATAACATTAGCAGTCAGCATTTCATTTATTGTATAGCCCTTTTCTTTTAAATGGTTTATAAGGCTATCCCAACTATCAGGCGCAGCGCCAAGACCAAACTGTTTTATGGTTTTAAGCGAAAGCCCACGCCCCACAAGATATTCCCGAGCCCACTTTCCGTCATCACTCATTAAGTAATTATGGAAAAATTTAGCGGTTTCACGGTTAATATCATAAATCCGGTTTTTGAGTCTTTGCATTGAGTCGTCATAACCGTCGGTAGGGAGTGTAACGCCGCTTTTTTCAGCCAAAAGTTTAACCGATTCTATATAATCAAGATTTTCAATAAGTCCCGTAAAGGTAATTACATCGCCGCCGACACCGCAGCCAAAGCAATAAAAAGAACCGTTTTCGGGATAGATTGTAAAAGACGGAGTTTTTTCGCTGTGGAACGGACAAAGCCCCACAAGATTTTTACCTCTGCGTTTTAAATTTACATATTGCGAAATTGTTGTTTCAATATCATTTCTATACTTAATTTCTTCAATGACCTCTTGCGGTATTGCCATAGTTCCACCTCCTGTTCAAGATAATTATTCAGCTTAAATTTCCCAAGATTTAGGGATATAAATATCCGAATAAACAGTTATAGCGTAATGGTCGGTCATACCGGCAATATAATCAGCTATAGCACGTTTTTCGCCTTCAGTTTCCATGATTTTTAAAAATTCCGCTCCCATTTTTTCGGGATTTTTGGAAAGATAACGGTAAATGCCCTCAATAATTCCGAAAACCTTGGTTTCTTCGGATTTTGCAACGGGATTTCTATATACCGCATCAAACAAAAATTCGTGCAAAAAATTGTAATATTTCTCGGTTTTAGCATCCATTAAGATATCGTGACCGCTGTTACTGACAATAGAATTTACAAGGGTGCTTATTCTTGCGCTTTTGTTATTTCCTAAATGCGCAACTATATCTTTCGGTATTTGCTCCCCCGAA
Organism: Clostridia bacterium; assembly: GCA_017537195.1. Taxonomy (GTDB): domain Bacteria; phylum Bacillota; class Clostridia; order Oscillospirales; family Acutalibacteraceae; genus UBA737. The sequence continues at coordinate 7,300 of JAFYLF010000012.1, read as the reverse complement.
ATCACACCCGCACGGATAGCATCGTCAATATCGTGGTTTATATAGGCAATGCGGTCGGCAAAGCGGACAACCTTGCCCTCAAGCGTTTTTGCAAACTCGCCCTTTGTATGACGCTCAATACCATTTAAAACCTCGTATGTAAGGTTAAGACCCTTGCCCTGCTTTTCGAGTTTTTCGCAAACTCTCACACTTTGTTCGAAATGGGTAAACTCAAACGGCAAAAGGTCATTAAGCGCTCTTTCACCCGCATGACCAAAGGGTGTATGCCCTAAATCGTGTCCTAAAGCGATGGCTTCGGTCAAATCTTCGTTAAGGCGTAAGGCACGGGCTAAAGTTCGTGCAATTTGTGCCACCTCAAGCGTATGGGTAAGACGGGTGCGGTAATGGTCCGACTCAGGCGACAAGAAAACCTGTGTTTTATGCTTAAGTCTTCTAAACGCCTTGGAATGAATTATCCTATCACGGTCACGCTGAAAATCGGTCCGCAAATTACATTTTTCTTCAAACCTTGCTCTGCCTTTGGAATTTATGCAAAGGGTAGCATTAGGCGAGAGTATTAACTTTTCATTTTGTTCGGTTATTTGTCTTACGTTTTCCATTCTACCACCCCTTCATTATATATATTCGCAAAAAATTAGCGAATTCCTTTATTTTTCTTTAAAAGGTGTCAATTTTTCTTGTTTTATATCAAATTTAAGTCTTGCGCTGAAGGTTTCTGTCAATTTTTTCTCAAATTCAAAAACGGTATCTTTTTTCAAACAAAACTCAACAGTAACATTTTCGGCGAAATCTGTATTCTCCACTACGCCATCAACCGAGCTTATCAGGTTAACCAATTTTCCGTGGTCGGTATAATCACAAGTGACGCTTAAAACTGCGCTCGGCACCATTTTAAATACCTCGGCGCCCGATAGAACATCTTGTACCGATTTTGAATATGCTCTAACAAGTCCGCCCGTACCTAAAAGCACTCCACCGAAATAACGAGTTACCACAACCGCAATATTCGTTATTTTGGAACCCACAATAACATCAAACATCGGTTTCCCTGCTGTGCCGTGCGGTTCGCCATCATCGTGATAACGGCAAAGTTTACCCTCTTCCACGCTATATGCAAAGCAGTTATGACGGGCATCCCAATATTTTGAACGCATTTCTTCTAAAAAAGCGCTTGCCTCTGCCTCAGTTTCGCAATGCCTTAGCGTTGTGATAAAGCGTGAACGCTTTTCTACATATTCGGTTTCATTTTGTCCGAAGACTGTTAAATATGTATCCAAAGAAATACCCCCCTTTTTATTTAAAAAACCGCACCCGCCGTCTTCGGCAGTGCGGTTTTAAGGTAATTATTTTCCAATATTGAAACGCTTATTGAATCTATCAACACGTCCGCCGGTATCAACCAACTTTTGCTTGCCAGTAAAGAACGGATGACATTTAGAGCAAATATCCAAGCGGATATCCTTTTTAGTGGAACGAGTTTCGAACTCAGCACCACAAGCGCACTTTATTGTTACCTTTTCATACTCAGGATGAAGTCCTTCTTTCATCGTTGTCACTCCTTTCTATCGCATTAGCCAAATAATAATATCACATCTTTTCTAAAAAATCAAGTGTTTTTTTATTCCGATGTTTTTAACTTTCAAAAATTTTTGTTGACACCAAGGGGTGTTTTGGGTTATAATCTACAATTGAAAGGTTATGTGTGGAAATTTCTGCACTTTTTAAACCGCAAAGTCAATATTAAGGAGGGTACAGAAGTTGAAGAGAACATATCAACCGAAAAAGCTTCACCGTAAGAAAGAGCACGGTTTCTTAAAGAGAATGGCTACTGCTAACGGCCGCAAGGTACTTGCACGCCGCAGAGCAAAAGGAAGAAAGAAATTGTCATATTAAAAGCCACTTCCACGTGGCTTTTCCTTTTTTCTTTATGAAAATACTAAAATTAAAAGAAAATCGTGATTTTCGCCGAGTATATAATAAAGGTAAATCTTATGTAAGCCCTTATTTTGTGGTTTATATAAACAAAAACCGTTTTTCTGATATACGGCTCGGCATAACTGTCGGTAAAAAAATCGGCAACGCCGTAAAGCGCAACCGTGCAAAGCGACTTATAACGGCGGCATTCAGTGCAGTTCTGCCCCAGATACTTGTGGGATATGATTTTGTGATTGTTGCAAGAACAAAAATTTTAACTGTAAAGAGCACCGAGGTACTTTCAAGTCTTGTGAAAATTCTCAAATCAGTCGGTATGCTCGAAAATAAAGAAAATGAAAAAAGTTCTGATTAAACTGATTAAATTTTACCAACGCGCCATATCTCCGCGCAAAATTCCTTGTTGCCGTTTTTCTCCTTGCTGTTCGCAATATGCTATTGAAGCAATCACTATTCACGGCGCATTTAAAGGAACCTTGTTGTCAGTTTGGCGGATTCTCCGTTGTAACCCTTTTTGTAAGGGTGGATATGACCCTGTACCGCCAAAAAAACATTGAATTTGAAAATTACCATTTTATTACGAATGGATGGGTGTATAAATGTTTCAATTATTTGATAAATTATTTACTGTTATTAACATCCCCCTCGGTTGGGTTTTAAGATTTATTGCGAGTGCCTTTCAAGGCAACTTCGCAGCCGCAGTATTTATTTTCACATTACTTATAAATATTGTTTTCATTCCGCTTACCATCAAAAGCCAGAAGTCTGCTGTAAGCCAACTTCGCATTAAGCCTAAGCTTGACGAATTAAAGGCAAAATACGGCGACGACAGGCAAAAATATACCATGGCTATGCAAGAGCTTTATCAAAAAGAGGGTGTTTCAATGTCAGGCGGTTGTCTGCCGATGCTTCTCCGCCTTGTTATTATGATGAGTATCTACTACCTCATTATGAGTCCTATCACCTACCTTATGAGTGTTGATGCAAATGTCATAAAAACTGCTACCGAAGCTTTGCAAGAAACAGGTGTTAAAATCGTTCAAGGCAGAAGCGAACTTCAGGTTATCGGCGCAGTTCTTGCAAACAAAATCAATGCGCCTGAAATTTTAGAGGCTGCTAAAAGCATTAACTTCTCTTTCTTCGGTATTGATTTAACCGAAACTCCAAAATTTTCTTTAAATATTTTCCGCGATTTCAAACCTATCTGGATAATGCCCCTTTTAGCATTTGCCGCACAAATGCTTTCGAGCGTTTTCTCAATGAAAATGCAGAAGAAATCCAACCCCGATGCTCCGAATATGACAGGTATGATGCTTACAATGCCTCTCATTTCGCTCTTTATCGGTTTCTCACTCCCCGGCGGTGTAACATTCTACTGGGCATGTTCTTCACTTATAGGCGGCTTGGCGCAGGTAGCCGTTCAGTATTTCTATGGCCCACACAAGCTTCTTTCAAAAGAACGCAGTAAAGAGCTTTCAAAACAGTGTGATTTTGAAGAAGGACAAATCAAAAAATTAAGCAATAACCAACAGTAATAGGAGGATACTCTCTTGATTAAAGAAGCAATCGGCTATGGCGCAACTATTGAAGAAGCCAAAGAAAATGCCGTTTTAAAATTAAATGTAAAAGAAGATGCGGATATAGAGTTTGACGTACTCGCATTCCCGCAAAAGAAGGTTTTAGGTCTTTTTGGCGGAAGCAAAGCCGAAGTTAAGGCTTTTATTGAACTTCCTGACCCCAAACCGCAAAAGGTTAAAAAAGAAAAAATCGCACCAAAATCCGAAGTAAAAAAAGAAACTCAAAAACCCGCAAAAGAAACACCTAAAAAAGAAGAAGCTACAGTAAAATACGTTAAGGAATCCGAACTTTCAAGTGATTCCCGTGCGGCTAAGGCTATCGCTTACTTAAAACCTATTCTTGAAAATTTAGGTTGCACAAATATTTCAATTAAGGTTGCCGAAAAAGAAAATTCCGCTTTAATTGAACTCGAGGGCGAAGGCTTGGGCGTTATAATCGGTCACAGAGGCGAAACCCTTGATTCTTTACAGTATCTCGCAGGTCTTGCTGCAAACAGTGGCGGCGGATATTATAAGGTTTCTCTTAACATTGGCGACTACCGTCAAAGAAGAGAAGAAACACTCGTAAGCCTTGCTTCACGCATTTGCAAACAAGTGCTCGAAACAGGCAAATGCCGCACATTAGAGCCTATGAATCCTTATGAACGCAGAATTATTCACACTGCAGTTCAAGGCTTCGACGGTGTAACTTCGGCTTCCTTCGGCGAAGGCAATGACCGTCGAGTTGTAATCGGTATTGAGGGTACTGAACTCAAGCCCTTACGCCGCCGTGACAACCGCCGAGACAATAATCGCCGTCCCCGTAATAATCGCAGTAATAATACTGTTACTTCCGCTCCCGCAAGAGAGCCTAAAAAGGACAGCGACATTCCGCTTTACGGAAAAATTAACTAATTTGTAAACTTTAAAACGGTCGGAAAACCGACCGTTTTTTTCGTGCTTTTCGAATAATAATTGACTTTAACCTATATATAGTATATAATAGTTTTAATGATAAATAGATATTAACTTTTTGGATATAATAATATAAACCATTATGACTGGAGGGGCTATTTTGGAGAAATTTGTAATTTCCGGCGGTAAATCCTTAAATGGCACAGTCCGTATCAGTGGTGCAAAAAATGCCGCTGTTGCAATTCTCCCCGCTGTTTTACTTGCAGACAGTCCTTGTATAATTGAAAATATCCCTAATATTTCCGATGTTACAAACATTTTACTTGCTATGAAAGCTCTGGGTGCAAATATTAGAACTATAAATAAATCAACAGTTGAAATTGACCCTCGGCATGTTAACTCATTTGTCGTTTCCAAGCAAATGGCAGAGGGTATGCGTGCTTCAAGTTACTTCCTTGGCGCATTGCTTGGCAGAATGAAAAAGGCACGTGTGGCGCCTCCGGGCGGCTGCAATTTTGGTGTTCGTCCTATCGACCAGCATATTAAAGGTTTCGAAGCCTTGGGCGCTAAAATCACTTTCGAGGGAGGTCTTGTTGAAGGCTATGCCGATGAGCTTTACGGTTCTTCAATTTATCTTGATGTAGTATCGGTTGGCGCTACTATCAACATAATGTTAGCGGCTGTAAAAGCAAAAGGCCTTACTGTTATTGAAAATGCCGCAAGAGAGCCTCATATTGTTGACCTTGCGAACTTTTTAAACTCAATGGGCGCAAATATTATGGGCGCAGGTACAAATATTATTAAAATTCGCGGTGTTGATACTCTTCTCGGCACCACCTATAGCATTATCCCCGACCAGATTGAAGCCGGAACTTATATGGCGGCGGCAGTTGCAACAGGCGGAAATGTTCTCATAGATAATGTAACCCCAAAGCATTTGGAGTCTATAATAGCTAAGCTTCGCGAAACAGGAGCGGAAATTTTAGAATATGACGAAGCGGTTCGGGTTATAATGAACCGCAGACCCAAAAAATGCAATGTTAAAACGATGCCACACCCTGGTTTCCCAACTGATATGCAACCCCAAATAGCAACAGTTCTCGCTTTAGCGGAAGGAACAAGCATTGTTACCGAAGGCGTGTGGGATAGCCGTTTTAGATATGTTGACCAATTAACCCTTATGGGCGCTGACATTCAGGTTGACGGCAAAATGGCAGTCATTACAGGTGTTCAGTCGTTAAGTGGCGCTCCCGTAAAGGCGGTTGACCTTCGCGCAGGTGCGGCAATGCTTATTGCAGGTCTTGCCACAAAGGGTATAACCGAAGTTGAAGAAATCGAGCGTATTGACCGTGGATATGAAGATGTTGTTGAAAAATTTTCAGCATTAGGCGCTGATATCAAGCGAGTATATACACCCGAAACAAACGAGATTTTAAAGCAAGCATAGGCAGGTCAACATAAGTTGACCTGTTTTTCATAAATTCTAAAAAAGGAATATATCATAATGTCAAAAATTTGTCCGCTTTACAGCGGTTCTACAGGTAACAGTACATATATCGGCACAAAAGAAGGCAGTATCCTTGTAGATGTGGGCGCTTCTTTTAAAGGGATTTGCGAGAATTTAAAAGTAGCCAACGCCGAACCGCAAGAAATATTGGCAGTAGCTGTCACACACGAGCATTCCGACCATATAAAAGGGCTCAAAACCTTTTTAAACAAAACCTCGGCTTGTGTTATAGCGTCTTTAAAAACAGCCGAAACTCTCGCTGAAAATGGCTCAATACCACCCAAAACCAAAGTAATTATTGCCGAAGATAAGCCTTTGCAAATCGGCGGTATAGAAATTTCCCGCTTTGCGACAAGTCACGATTGTGAGGGTTCAAGCGGTTACACTTTTCTTTTACCTGATAATAAAAAAGTTGCAATTTGCACCGATTTAGGTGTTGTAACTGATACAGTAAGAGATGCACTTTTGGGTAGCGATGTTGTCTTGATGGAATCAAACCATGATATCGAGATGCTAAAGAACGGTCCATACCCACCTTTTTTAAAGGCTCGTATTTTATCGAACCAAGGCCATATTTCAAATAATATTTGTGCCGCAGAGCTTAAAAAGCTTTTTGAAAAGGGCACAAAAAGATTTATTCTAGGGCACTTAAGTAAGCAAAACAACACTCCATTACTCGCAAAAAGCTGCGCTACTGCCGCCCTTATGGATTTGGGTGCGCAAATTGATAAAGATTATTTTCTCACAGTTGCAAAACCTGGCGCAAACGGGGTGACAGTTATATGATTAAAGTGCAAATTATCGCCCTTGGAAAGCTCAAAGAAAAATATCTTGAAAACGCTGTTTTAGAATACCAAAAAAGACTTTCAAGGTATTGCAAACTTGAGATTTTGGAGCTTGAACCTATAAGGCTTCCCGAAAAGCCTTCACAAGCGGAAATTGACTCTGCTCTTTTAAAAGAAGCCGAAATGATAAAAAAGAAAATTCCACAAAACAATGATGTCTTTACACTTTGTGTTGAAGGCAAACCGCTATCAAGCGAAAAATTTGCCGAAAATATTGCCCTTTCGCAAAACAGCGGTAAAAATTTAACCTTTATCATTGGCAGTTCCTACGGTCTTTGTGAAAGCGTTAAGGCTTTAAGCAAACTCCGCCTTTCCTTTTCACAAATGACCTTTCCGCATCAGCTTTTCAGGGTGATGCTTTTAGAACAAATTTACAGAGCCTTTAAAATAAACGAAGGTTCAGCATACCATAAATAAAAAAGCCTTCCTCTTGAGGAAGGTGGCACGCGTCAGCGTGACGGAAGGAGTTTTTTGAAAATATATTAATTTACTCCCTCAGTCTCGCTTACGCTCGACAGCTCCCTCAAAGAGGGAGCCTTTTTCAT